>NZ_JAGDEZ010000008.1:0-102538 GCF_017498305.1 Pseudomonas sp. OA65 | reverse complement strand
TGATCAACGGTAAACCCTGTGGGAGCGAGCTTGCTCGCGATGTCGGAGGGTCGGTTTGCGGTGATGTTGGATACCCACAAGGTTTTTGGGTACTGCACGACCCTGTGGCGAGGGAGCTTGCTCCCGCCGGGTCGCGCAGCGGCCCCAAAAAAAGCGATGAGCGCTGCGCACTCAAGCGGGAGTAAGCTCCCTCGCCACAAAAGCGACCCAGCCATCACGCCACGGATTGATCAACGGTAGACCCTGTGGGAGCAAGCCTGCTCGCGATGGCGGTGGGTGAGTGGGTGGAGGTGTTGAGTGTGCCCAACCTCCGCTATCCTGAGCCTCACGCCCACCCGTCGAGGCTGTCCATGCTGGAAGTCCGCCAAGTGTTCAAAAGCTACCCCACGCCCCAAGGCCCATTGCCGGTGCTGCAGGGCGTCGACCTGACCCTGATGCCCGGCAGCAGCCTGGCGCTGATGGGAGAGTCCGGCAGCGGCAAGAGTACCTTGCTGCACCTGATTGCCGGGCTGGACAAGGTCGATCGCGGCAGCATTCGCAGTGGCGACTATCGGCTCGACGGTATGAGTGAAAGCCAGTTGGCGAACTGGCGTCGCACGGAAATCGGCCTGGTGTTCCAGCAGTTCAACCTCATCAGCAGCTTGTCGGTGGAGGACAACCTGGCGTTCCAGGCGCGTCTGTGTGGCCGGTATGACGCGGCTTGGCAAGCCCATCTGGTGCAGCGGCTTGGGCTCTCAGAGTTGCTGCGGCGTTACCCCGAGCAGCTTTCTGGCGGCCAGCAGCAACGGGTGGCGTTGGGGCGGGCGCTGGCTTCTCGACCGCCCTTGTTGCTGGCTGACGAACCCACCGGCAGCCTCGACGAAGCCACCAGCGACGAAGTGCTGCAACTGTTGCTGGAATTGCTGGAGGGCAGTCCAACCAGTCTGCTGATGGTGACCCACAGTCCACGGGTGGCGGCTCGCCTGGCCCAACGCGTGGTGTTGCACGGCGGACGGTTGGCGCAGGTGGCCCAGGGGTGATGATCTTTCGCCAGGTCCTCAAGGCCCTGCTCAGCCATTGGCGCCAACACCCGGTGCAATTTTTCAGCGTGCTCACCGGCCTTTGGCTCGCCACCAGTCTGCTCACCGGCGTGCAAGCGCTGAACAGCCAGGCCCGGGACAGCTACGCCCGGGCCAGCCAACTGATCGGCGGTGAACCCCAGGCTAGCCTCACTGCGCCCGGTGGCGGCACCTTCCCTCAGCAATGGTTTGTCGATTTGCGGCGCCAGGGCTGGCCGGTGTCGCCGGTGTTGCAGGCCCGGGTGATGCTCAAGGAGCATGCGGACCAGCGTCTGCAACTGATGGGCATCGATCCGGTGTCGCTGCCGCCCGGTGCGGCGTTGGCGGGGCAGGCGCGGGAGATGAGCGAGGTGGTGGCGTTCTTTACCGATCCCGGTCGTACCTGGATCGCCCCGCAGACTTTGCAGGCCCTGGGGCTGAGGGAGGGCGACCAGCCCCAAACCGTCGATGGACGACCCCTGCCGCCGCTGCATGTCCAAGTGGACATGGCGCCGGGCATGCTATTGATGGACATCGGGTTTGCCCAAGCGGTACTGGGAATGCCGGACCAGCTGTCGCGGCTGCTGTTGCCCGCCACGTTCAGCGCCCCGTTGCCGGAGGTGTTCGGCGATCGGCTGCAATTCAAGCGCGCCGATGAGGAAAACAACCTCTCGCGCCTCACCGAAAGTTTCCACCTGAACCTCGACGCCCTGGGCTTTTTATCTTTCGTGGTAGGGCTGTTCATCGTTCACGCCGCCATCGGCCTGGCCCTCGAACAGCGCCGCAGCCTGCTGCGAACCCTGCGGGCCTGTGGCGTCAGTGCGCGGGTATTGGTCACCAGCCTGGCGATTGAGCTGGGCGCGTTGGCCTTGCTCGGTGGGATGGCCGGGGTGCTCAGCGGTTATTGGCTGGCGAGCCTGTTATTGCCCGATGTCGCGGCGAGCCTGCGGGGCTTGTACGGCGCAGAAGTGGCCGGGCACTTGAACCTTAGCCCGGCGTGGTGGCTCAGCGGTGTCGGCCTTAGCTTGCTCGGCGCGCTGCTCGCCGGCGCCGACAGCCTGTTGCGGGCGGCGCGCCTGCCCTTGCTGGCGCTGGCCAATCCCCAAGCCTGGCATCAAGCCCATGGGCGCTGGCTGCGACGCCAGGGTGGGGTGGCGATGCTGGCGGCGCTGATTGGCGCATCGGCGTTGGTCTGGGGCGATAGCCTGGCCAGCGGTTTTGTCCTGATGACCGCCTTGTTGCTGGGCGCGGCGCTGGCCTTGCCGGTGTTGCTCAGCGGCGTGCTGACGTGGTTGTTGCGCCGCAGCCGCTCAGTGCTCGGGCAATGGTTTATCGCCGATTGCCGGCAGCAATTGCCGACGCTGAGCCTGGCGCTGATGGCTTTGCTGTTGGCATTGGCGGCGAACATCGGCGCCGGCAGCATGACCGCCGGCTTTCGCCAGACGTTCAGCAACTGGCTCGAACAACGGCTGACCGCCGAGTTGTACATCAACCCGCAAACCCCGGCCCAAGCCGGAGAACTGCACACCTGGCTCCAGCAGCAACCGGCGATCACCGCTGTCGTTCCCCTCTGGCAAGTCTCGATTCCGTTGCAGGGTTGGCCGACGGATATCCACGGCATCATCGACCATCCCCACTACCGTCAGCATTGGCCGCTGCTGGAGTCGGATGGCGACAAGCCTTGGGAACAACTGGCCAGCGCCAACACCCTCATGCTCAGCGAACAACTGGCCCGACGGCTCAAGGTGAGGATCGGCGATCAATTGACCTTGCCGACGCCGCAGGGTCCTTGGGCGCTGCGCATAGTCGGCATCTACGCCGACTATGGCAATCCCAAGGGCCATGTGCTGGTCAATGCCGAGCACTTGCTGGCGCACTGGCCGAACCTGACGCCGAACCGTTTCAACCTGCGCATCGAACCGCCCGCGATCCCGGCGCTGGTGACGGCATTGCAGAGCCGGTTCAGCCTCGATGACAGTCGCATCGTCGACCAGGCCCGGCTCAAGGGCTGGTCGACCCAGGTGTTCGAGCGCACCTTCGCCGCCACTGCGGCCCTCAACAGCCTGACCCTGGCGGTGGCCGGGGTGGCGTTGTTCATCAGCCTGCTGACCCAGAGTCAGAGTCGCCTCGGCCAGTTGGCACCGCTGTGGGCGCTGGGGGTGACGCGTCGGCAATTGATGTTGCTCAACCTCGGCCAGACCTGGCTACTGGCGCTGTTGACCCTGGTCCTGGCCTTGCCGCTGGGCATTGCCCTGGCCTGGTGCCTGGATGCGGTGATCAATGTGCAGGCCTTCGGTTGGCGCCTGCCGTTGCGGGTGTTCCCGTTGCAGTTGGCGCAGCTGCTGGCCTTGGCGATGCTCGCCACGCTGCTGGCGTCGGCCTGGCCGCTGTATGCGTTGTACCGCACGCAGCCGGCGGATTTGCTGAGGACCTTCGTCCATGAAGATTAAAGTTGGCGTGTTGTTGCTGGCATTGCTCAGCGGTTGTGATGACTCAGGGCCGACGCAAAAGGGCTTCGCCGGTCTCGGCGACCAGGCTGTCGCGTTCACGCCGGTCGTGCCTGGGCGGACGTTCAGTTTCCCGGCCGACCACGGTATTCATGACGGTTTTCGCATCGAGTGGTGGTATGTCACCGCCAACCTCAAGGATGCCCAGGGGCATGAGTTTGGCGTGCAATGGACGCTGTTTCGCAGCGCCTTGAATGCCGCGCCCCAGGCCGGCGGCTGGCGCAACCAGACGATCTGGCTCGGTCACGCAGCAGTCACCTCCGCCAGCGTGCACCATGCCGCCGAGCGATATGCACGAGGTGGGGTGGGGCAGGCCGGGGTGCAGGCACAGCCCTTCGAGGTCTGGATCGACGACTGGCAATTCGGCACCCAAGCTTCAGCGGCCGAGCCGTTGGCGGACATGCAATTGAAGGCTCGCGACCGACGCTTCAGCTATGCCTTGCGGCTGACGTCGGACCGTCCGTTGGTGTTGCAGGGCGATCAAGGTTTCAGCCAGAAATCCGAACAGGGACAGGCGTCGTACTACTACAGCCAGCCGTTCTTCCAGGCCAGTGGTGAACTGGAAATCGATGGCCAGCGCTACACGGTCAGCGGCCCGGCCTGGCTCGATCGCGAATGGAGCAGCCAACCCCTGACTGCAAACCAGACCGGCTGGGACTGGTTCTCCCTGCACCTGAACAATGGCGAGCACCTGATGCTCTATCGCATGCGCCACAAGCACGGCGCGCCCTACCTGACGGGCACCTGGATCGATGCCCAGGGCCGGGCACAAACCCTGCAGGCCGAAGCGATCAGCCTGCTGCCGTTGGATACCGCCAAGGTCGCCGGGCGCTCGATGCCGGTACGCTGGGCCATCAAGATCCCTGGCAAGCAACTCGACGTCACCACCCAGGCACTCAATCCCAACGCCTGGATGGACTTGCGCATTCCCTATTGGGAAGGCCCGGTGCGACTCAGTGGCAACCAGGGCGGCACGGGTTACCTGGAAATGACCGGCTACTGAAAATCACTGGAACTCCGCGCGAACGCCGACCCTCATAACCTATGAATGTCTCGCAGGAGTCCGTCATGGGCGATGACCTCAAGCTTCCGTCGCTGGCCGATTGGCAGCGGCTGTTCGACGACAAGGCCTACCGGCAGCAGTCCCCCGATGCTCATTTCACTGAGTTGATGCAGGTGGCCAATGACCTGTTCGGTCGGGGCGCCATCGACCTGGCACGTTGGCAGGATTTGAAGACCCAGGCCGAGCAACTGCACCAGCGCTCCCCGGATGCGAATGTCGCCGAAGAAGTCGCCGACCCCGATGCATGAATCCCGAAAGACCCAAGGAGTTCGCCATGAAGCAGAGTCCCGATCAAACCCGATCCAACCCGGACGCGCCAGCATTACCCGGCGAAGTGGAACGCGATAACGATGCCTTGCGGCCCAATGATCCGGCCAAGCGCAAACAGCAGCACGGTGATCCTGAAGCGGGGGACACCGATGCGCAAAAAACCGGACGGCGTGGATGAAGTGCGTCATGCCGGCGGGTATTAAAAAAGAGTTTTTCATGGCTGTTTAAATTTTTGCCGATAACTTTTTTGTATTTGTCCATGTTTTGTATAACTGTTTGGGCCGCCAGAGCAGGAGTTGCTATTCAAACTGTGGCGAGGGAGCTTGCTCCCGCTGGGATGCGAAGCAGCCCCAAAAGCGGCCGCTGCGCGCCCGAGCGGGAGCAAGCTCCCTCGCCACAGGTTCCGCGGTTCGGTCACAAATGTAACTGTGCGAGTCATGATCAATCGTCGGCAGTTACGATCAAAGATAAATAATTATTTAAACAGTCTCCCGGACATATTCTGAAAGTTCCATTATTATTGTCCCCGTTCGCCCAGTGTCAGGCTCTTTACCAGTGCATGGATTGCCGAGGCCGTCGCACTGGGCGAACACCATTCTGGATTAATGACTTTCAATTATTTGTTTGCACATTGGCCAACAGCGTTGGCCGATGCGTGAATGGTTATCTTTGATTCAACCGACGGCGGGTGCACGCCAGTCATCGGAACCCGAGGTACCGCAGACTTCGTGGGTCCAGGTGATCTTGCGATACGTGAAGTGAACGTCTTCCAGATGGGTGAAGTGAGCGTTCGTCGGGTCTTGGCAATTGAACATGTAGTCCTTGATTTCCACGATGATCGCGTCGAACAACGTGGTCGTGAAGTAGTGTTCCTGAGTGCCCACTTTTGAAGTGCGAAACCATTGAATCGAGACCTCTTCCATGAGCTCACCGCTGGTGAGGGCCGCCAGCAACAGGGGCGAGGCCTTGTCAAACACCTTGGTGATAACCAAGGGCTTGTGTATGCGCTGGCCGGTTGGTTGGCCGGATTGAGGGTCGCGCGGGATGATCACTTGGTGCTGGAAGCCCTGCACCAAGATCTGATCTTCGTGTCCTTCCTGATAAGTATTGCCCACCGAGTCGGCGGTAAACGCGCCGGCGGTAATCAGGCCTTGTTTGGTGCCGACGATGGCCATATATGCGGGGGTAGCCAAGGGATGCTCTCCTTCCTGGATAACTAAGGGCCTGGGACGGGAATCGCCCCGAGGTGGCCTGACGGTTATCAAGAGCTGTGCCATCTTCAAAAAAACTATAAATATCAATGGGTTGATTTGACGGTGGGCGAATAGACATTCCAGGCGGGCCAAAAAGCGCACAAACCCTTGCCCGGCGCATGACAGATCCTCGCGGCCCACCCGCACACCGCGCCATCCGGGCAGAATCACCCAGGAACGCGCGCCACGCTGCACGCCCCCCAGGCAACTTCTTGCCATTTCATCCTTCGGCTTGTTCCTACACGCCCAACGCAGCCCTGCACTCATCGATGGAGCGCTGTTGCGTCTGGGCATACAGCCCCAACTCGTCAATGGTTTCACGCCCCAGCGCCGTTTCGAAGGCCTGGCGATTGGACTGCCCGGCGTAATGGCTCTGGGCGGCGTCGCCGAGGTTCGACTGGAAGATGCCGGCAGCGCTGACCGGCAGGAAGTCTTCGTACACCAAGGGCTCGACCCGCAGGTATTGCTGTTCGAGCAAGTGTTCCAGGGAGGTCGCTGCCTTGAGGGTGCCCTTGGCGGCGAGGCCCTTGGGCGTCGGGAAATAACGGAAATACGCCAATGCCTGTTGGCGCAGTTCATCGTGGTCGTCCGGGAATGCGATGAAGTGTTCGGCCATCAGTGAGTTGTAGCGCTCGGCGTTGGCTTCGTTGGGGAACGCCCCCAGCGCATCGCGCGCGGCGTTGAGCAATTGGTCATAAAGCGCGCGGCCCTTGGGTGTGAGCGCGGCGCCGCGTTGTTCGATTTCGCCGAAGCGGGCGCTATGGCTGCCTTGGGGCTGGGTCCGGGTCTGGGACTGGTCGGTGAAGGCAACGGGCTCATCGAGCGCCTTGAAACTGGTCTGGCGCAGCAGGATCGGACATTGGCGGCGGGGTGGGCCTTCGATCACGGCCTTGGGGGTAATGCCATGCATGGGCATCCGCGCCTGGACGATGTCGATGTCCAAGGTGCGCGGCGTCAGGTGATTGATGTGCGGGCCCTTGAACGCCACCACGTCGGCGATCAGGCGATGCTGGGCGCTCAGTTGCCGATATTGTTCGGCGGTGACGGTGGCGCTGTGGTGCCAGCGAAAGGTTTCCAGGGCCTGTAGGACAAAGTCCTCGGTTTGGGTTTCGCTCAGGCCGCCCTGGCGTTCGGCCAGGTCAATGAGCTCAAGAGCGCCAGCGGTGAAGATTTGCCGTTTGGCCAACACCGATTCGGCAAAGGCCCGAAGCTCGGCATTCTCGATCAGTTCCAGGCGCAGCAGCGAGGTAAACACCCGGAACGGGCTGACCTGCAAGGCGCTTTCATGCACGGCGCGAAACGCGGTGGAATGCACCGGTACGCCGGCCGGCGTGAGGTCGTAATAGCCCACCGGCTGCATGCCCATGACTGCGAACAGTCGCCCTAGGGTCGCCAGCTCGGCGGCGGTGCCGACGCGGATCGCGCCGTGGCGTTCCAGGTCCAGGCGCTCGAGTTCGCCGGTGCTGCGCAGATGGGCGGCGAGTTCCGGCTGTTCGGTCAGGACCTGGGCGTTGGTGTCTTCCACCAGTTGCATCAGTGCGCCATACAACGGCACCTCGTCGCGGTACATGTCGGACATCGCTTTGGAGAAGCGTTGGCGGATCAGGTCGGGACTGACGAAGCTCATTGTGGGAATTCCTGGCGAGGGCTGTGGGAAAGTTGGACGAAAGATCGCAGCCTTCGCCCGCCCCGGCAAACGAAGAATCTTCAGGACTTCATTCTGCCAGGGACTGATCCACGCGGCTTGCGTGGAAAAGGGGGCGCTACGCAGCCCAGCGGGAGCAAGCTCCCTCGCCACGGGGTTTTGAGTGCACCTTGATCACTGCCCTAATCCCTTGAGAAAACCACGGTACAGCGCCGCGGTTTTCCCCGGTTGTTCGATCATGGGCAGGTGGCCGATCCCGTCCCAGATTTCCACACGCAAGTCCGCGATGCCCTTGCTCCATACGGGCACGCTGCTGACGTCGATCACCCGGTCCTGGCGACCCCAGAGCAGCAGCGAAGGGGCGCGAATGGCGGCCAAGTGGGGCTCCATCGACGGGCTGGCGCGAAAGTCGGTGTAGATCTCCGCCAGTTCTTCGCGCTGTTGTACATAACGCTCGGCCACGGCCGCCATGACCATGCCCGGTACCCAGGGCGGCGAGGCCATGGTCATTGCGTAGAACGGCATGAATTCCTCCCGCGAATGCACGAGGGACGGGTTACGACCGGCGTTCAGTTGGCGGTCCATGTCGCTGGGCTGGGGGGAGGTGACGCCGGCTGGATTGAGCAGCGCCAGGGTCAGCACACGCTCAGGCGAAGTGGCCGCCAGCCACGCGGCGAGATGCCCGCCCATGGAATTGCCGATCACATGGACCTTATCCAGGCCGCAGGCGTCGAGCAATTCGATCACCCGCCGGGCCTGGGTCGGGATATCGTAGCCGCCACCGGCCTTGAAGCCGGTTTCGCCATGGCCGGGGAGGTCGGGGATCACCACCCGGTAATCGTCGACAAAATGCCGGGCTACCCGCAGCCAGAGGTTCTTGTCGCCGCTGTAGCCGTGCAGCATCAGGATACTGGCGGACGCTTCATAAGGCCCGCCCTGCCAGGTCGACACGGTCATTTCGCTGATGGGCACGGTGATTTTGCGCAACCGGTAAAGGCGTGCCTCCAAGGCCATGCTCATGTCGTAGATCACATGGCCGATGCCGGGATACGTCAACCAACTCCAGGCGATAAGTACAGCAATAACCACGAACAACACCAGCATGTTTTGCCCTCCATGGGCTGCGACAGAATGTAATCAAACGGATCAGGCGGTGTTCCGAGAAGCTTAACCCAGGAACATCGTTGCCCAGGAACCCTGCTTTGCGAGGCGTCACGGATTTCCTTGTCATATATAGCCAAAATCCGAGCAGAGCCGCGCATTTGGCGAAGAATAAATACCCCTGCATTCAGTGGTGTCTATTTGATGGCGCCCTGATAGACTCCAGGCAAGCCCATCCCGATGATTCGGGAAACCCGCGGTGCAGAGGCGTCTATGCAAAAGACGGGAAGAAAGGGACTGTCGTTGGCCAGGAGGCTCTACGTATCACGCATCCTGGGGCTGACGCTGGGGTTGCTGCTGGTCAGCGCCGCGCTCTATCCCCTCGATCCGCCGCCCTGGGTCTGGGGCTTCATGCTGTTCAACGGCCTGCTCTGGCCGCACCTGTCCTATTGGTGGGCTCGCCGATGCGCGGTGCCGTACCACGCCGAACACCGCAACTTGTTGATCGATGCCTTTCTCGGCGGCTTCTGGGTCGTGGCGATGCAATTCAACCCGCTGCCCACGGCCGTCACGCTGGCGATGATGGCGATGAACAACGTCGCCATCGGTGGTCTGCGTTTCCTGTTCGTCGGGGTTGTGGCCCAAGTGGCGGGCATCGCCGTGGGCACGGTGATCTTCCCGCTGACCGGCGTGCCCATGACCAGCCCGACGCAGATCTATGCTTGTCTGCCGCTGCTGTGCCTGTATCCGATGGCACTGGGTTGGATCTGCTTTCGCCAGGCCTACACCCTGGGGCGGCAGAAACGTGAGTTGCTGGCCCTGAGTCGTACCGACAGCCTGACCGGGTTGCTCAACCATGGCGCCTGGAAAGATCGCCTCAACGAGGAGTTCCAGCGTTGCGGGCGCCATCCAGCGGACGGGATGGCCCATGGCGCGATTGCGCTGATCGACATCGACCATTTCAAAGCCATCAATGACACCTATGGCCACGGCGCCGGCGACGTCGTGCTGCGCCGGCTCGGCAAGCTGCTCAGGCAGAACCTGCGCGCCGCCGACATTGTCGGGCGTTATGGTGGCGACGAGTTTTGCGTGGTCTTGCCGGACCTGACCTTGCATAACGCTGTGCAGGCGATGGATGGTTTGCGAGAGCGCTTCGCGACCCTCGGCTACGAGCAGGATCCGGCGCTTAAAGTGAGCCTGAGTATTGGCCTGGCGGTGTTCAACCCGGCGTATGGCGACGCAACGCTTTGGCTCAACGATGCAGACCAGGCGTTGTACGAAGCCAAGACCAGCGGGCGCAACCGGGTCACTTGCCACCGACATCGGCAGGTGCTGGAAGCATCGGTTGTTTCCCTCTGAGATGGCCACCTGCTGTCTAGAGCCTTGCCCCGTTGTCAGGTAGGGTGCCCATGGCACTCTCTCGATACGGAACAAGGATGAAATCATGACGATGACCGCTGTTCGCTCCCGTCTGGCCGTCAGCCTCGGCCTGAGCCTGGCCCTTGGCGCCTTCACCCCCATGGCCTTTGCGCAACCCCATCAACAAATCCTGACCGATGCGCAGCAGTACCAGGGCGAGGCCCTGAAACTGCTGGAGCGGCTGGTGAATATCGACTCCGGCTCCGGCTATGTGCCGGGGCTGACCCAGGTCGGTGACATTGCCATCGATGAACTGGAAAAGTTGGGCGCTACCATCGAGAAGGTGCCGAATTCGGACGGTAGCCAGCACATCCTGGCGACCCTCAAGGGCACCGGTAAGGCAAAAATCCTGCTGATGGCCCACATGGACACGGTGTTCAAGGAGGGCTCGGCCGCCGAACGCCCGTTCCATATCAAGGATGGCCGCGCCTACGGGCCGGGGGTGATGGATGACAAGGGCGGCATCGTCGCCGGGATCTACGCCCTGAAAGTGCTCAAGAACCTCGATTTCAAGAATTACGCGCAAATCACCTTCCTGCTCGACGCCAGCGAGGAAACCGGCTCGGACGTGGCCACCGATCTGATCAAGAAAACCGCCAAGGCCCACGACGTGACCCTCAACCTCGAACCGGGTCGTCCGGCCGACGGCCTGGTGGTGTGGCGCAAGGGCAGTGCCACGGCGCTGATGGAGGTCAAGGGCAAGGCGTCCCATGCCGGTGTAGCGCCGGAACTGGGACGCAATGCGGCGATGGAAGCCGCCCACCAGATTCTGCAACTGGGCAAGCTCGGCGACGCGGAAAAGAAAACCACCATCAACTTTACGGTGCTCAAGGCCGGTGACCGGACCAACGTCATCCCCGACCAGGCGAGCGCCAAGGCCGATGTACGCGCGGCGGTACCGGAAGAATTCGACCGTATCGAAAAAGACCTGGCCCGTGTTTCACAGGACAAGTTGATCGCCGATACCGAAGTCACCACCAGCCTCAAGCGCGGCCTGCCACCGATGCCGCAGACGGCGGAGTCTGACCGATTGATGGCCATGGCCCAGGGCATCTATGGCGAACTGGGGCGCAAACTCACCGAAGAAGGCAGCGGCGGCGCGGCGGATGCCAGCCTGTCGGCCGGGGTTGGTACGCCGACGCTGGATGGGTTTGGCATCGTGGGTGGCAATATCCACACGCCGGAGGAGTACGCCGAAGTCGAGAGCGTGGTGCCGCGGATTTACCTGTTGTCGCGGATGATCATGGAGTTGGCGGGGCGGTAACGGGCCGCTCGTTCAGTCATGACGCACATGCCCTTGTGGCGAGGGACGGGCTTCGACGTTGTCCAGCGCTCGGTCTGCCAGCTGTCCACTCAATTCGATCAATTGGTGAATGCCCAGGATAATGTGGCGCCTTGAGCCTTCCAGGTCGAAGGCCAGGTCGCTGAGCATGGCGTTGGCCGAGGCCAGGTTTTCGCTGAGGTTGGCGAGCAGGGTTTCGGTGTCGACGCCATGGGCGACGGTGAACAGTTGGCCGGGATCAGCCTCGGGTTTGCTGGGTTTGGGCTTGAGGTAGTGGTCGAGGATGCGGTCGGCGGCTTTGTCGAACGCTTTTGATGATGGATCGGTATCCGGTGGGTTGGGTGTTGGTTTGAACATAGATGAAACTCCAGATAAGAAATTGGAGCCATCACTCTCGCTACCAAACGAAGGGTGGTGGCCATACGAAGGTTGGTAGACCGGTTACCTGGCAACCCGGCGCGTCCGAGAACGCCCTGCGCATGACCACCATAAAACAGAGGACGTAGAAGTCCCTCGCATCAGGATGCACGTGCGCCAGGAAACCGGGCTACCAAACCCGATCGCTGATTTGTCAGCGACCCGGAAACGATAAAGCCCTGGCCCCAAGGCGCACAAGCCGGCGGATTCTGGCGTAGTTGTAGGCAATGGCGCAAGACGAAGTCGTTCGGTCCTACATTAAGAATAATGAGGTAAACATCCGGGCTTTTGTGGTGGGGGATTTTAGCGAAACGTCGCCTCGCTCCACTGTGGGAGCAAGGCTTGCCCGCGATGAAGATGACGCGGTCTCCTGGCGAACCGAGGTGCCTGCATCGCGAGCAAGCTTTGCTCCCACAGGGATTTGTGCTGCGCCGCTTGGCGAGGTCAGTAAACCCAAACCTCCACCCGCCGATTCCTGACCCGTCCTTCATCCTCGCTATTGGCCGCCACCGGCATCAAGGCCCCGAACCCTCGCACTTCCCGCAGCGCCACGCCATATTTGACCAGTTCCCGTCGCACCGCCATGGCTCGCAGTTTGGACAACAGGTCGGCCCGCGCCGGGTCGTCCTTGGCGTCGCCAAAACCCACCAGGGTCACGCGTCGGTCGGCTTTTCCATGCTGCTTGATATAGTCGAGCACGCGGCCCAGGTCCTGGTGGGCCTTGTTGTCCAAGCTGGCGCTGCCTTCTTCGAAGCGAAAGTTCACGGTCAAGCGTTGGGCGTGGCGGCTCAAGGCCTGGTAACCCTCGGGCATCAGTGCATTCGGTGTGACGGCCATGGCCTGGACGGTCTGGGCGATAAACCCGTTGGCCGCGACGATGGCCTGGCCTTTGTCGCTTTGGGTAAACGCCACCAACGCTTCGGCCCAGGGGTTGGTGCCCCAGGGTGGCAAATAGAAGAACAGGCGTCGGGATAGCGGGTAGTCCTCGGTGGCGATCAGGTGGTTGAGCGGCAGCATGGGTTGGGACGCACCGTCGACAATGGCCAGCGCCTTGGCCTGGCGCACATAGGGCAAACCGATGAAACCGATGCCTTGCGGGTCCTGGCTGACCGCGTCGGACAACTGTTCGCTGGACTCGAAGCGCTGCGCTGTAGGATCCAGCCGTTTTCCCTGTCGGCTAAGGACCAGTTCCTTGAAGGTGTCGTAGGTGCCGGACTGTTCATCCCGGGCATACAGATGAATCGGCCCGCCCGCGCCGCCGACGGCTTCCCAGGTTTTCGCCTCGCCGCTGAATATTCGTGCCAGTTGCACGGCATCGAGCTGGCGCAGTGGGTTGTGAGGATGAAGGATGATTGCCAGGCCATCGATGGCGATGACCTGCTCGGCGGCGGGACTTTTCAGGTCGCCTAGGGACGACAGGTCCTTCAGTTCGCTGTCCTTGATCGGTCGTGAGGAGGCCGCGAGGTCGGCAGTGGCCTGTTTGAGGGCGGCGAAGCCGGTGCTGGAGCCATGGGCTGCGATGTCGACTACCACCCGCCGGCCATCGGTGGTCTGGCCTACGATGCGCTGTTCGTTGTCGCGCCCGGTAATATCGCTGCTGACCCTGAGCAGGCCCTGGTCCTCCATCAAGCCCCTGACCAGCGCCGGCCCCAGCGCCGCACCGATGGTATTGGAGCCCTGGAGGCGCAAGGCTGGGCCTTGTTCAGGAATGGGCAAATTGCCAGCCCATGCCACGAACGGCAGCCAGAGGTCCACGAAAAACACAACACACCGCCGCATGCCGGCACCTGCTGAACCCGAGGAAGTGCCGGAAGATTAAGTCAGTCAGGTTACTGAAAGGTGACAGGGGTGCGACTTGTCGTTGCCGCAAACCCCATGTGGGAGCGAGCCTGCTCGCGATGACGGCGGCACATCCAATATTAATTTTGGCAGTCACACCGCTATCGCGAGCAGGCTCGCTCCCACAAGGGAGTTGTATATGGCTTGGATCAGCCCAACTGCAACCAGATCGGCGCATGGTCCGACGGTTTTTCCATGCCCCGCAGCTCGTAGTCCACACCGGCATCCTTGACCCGTGGCAGCAGGCCGTGGGAGGTGAGGATCAGGTCGATGCGCAGGCCGCGCTTGGGCTCGTCCTCGAAGCCGCGACTACGGTAGTCGAACCAGCTGAAACGGTCGGTGACGTCCGGATTCAGGTGGCGGAAGCTGTCCACCAGGCCCCAGTTCTTCAGGCGGGCCATCCACTCGCGCTCTTCCGGCAGGAAGCTGCATTTGCCGGTTTTCAGCCAGCGTTTCATGTTGTCCGGGCCGATGCCGATGTCGCAGTCTTCCGGGGAAATATTCACGTCGCCCATCACCACCACCGGCTGGTCGTTGCTGAAGCGGCTTTCCAGCAGATGTTGCAGATCGCTGTAGAAACGTTCCTTGGCCGGGAATTTGGTCGGGTGGTCGCGACTTTCACCCTGTGGGAAATAACCGTTCATTATGGTCACCGGCACGCCGTTGGCATCGGCGAAGGTGCCCCAGATGAAGCGCCGCTGGGCGTCTTCGTCATCACCCTCGAAGCCTTTGTACAGGCTCAGCGGTGCCTGGCGGGAGAGCAGGGCGACGCCGTAGTGGCCTTTTTGCCCGTGGTAATGCACGTGGTAACCCAGGGCCTGCACTTCGGCCAGGGGGAACTGTTCGTCGTGGACCTTGGTTTCCTGCAGCCCGATCACATCCGGCTGATGCTTCTCGATCAGCGCCGCCAGCTGATGGGGGCGGGCGCGCAGCCCGTTGATGTTGAAGGAGACGATCTTCATGGTCGGCTGTCCTGGCAAAACTGCGATGCTAGCTGACATGTGGGAAGGGAGCTAGCGTGGCAGTAGGACAAATGCGCTGCTAATGTCCTGTGGCGAGGGGATTTCCCCGTTCGGCTTTGTAGGAGCTGGCGAAGCCTGCGATCTTTTGATCTTTCGCTTGGGATTCAAGCGCCCGTGGAAAGATCGCAGCCTCGTTGCACTCGTCAGCTCCTACAGGGCTCATTACCAAGCCTCGCCCTAGGAGATCCAACGCCATGCCTGAAACTGCAACCGCTATCGCCGACGTCCATATGCTCGACAGTGGTTATTCCCGGGAAGCCCGTTCGTTGCTGTACCAGGCCTATCGCCATGAGCCGACTTTCAGCTACCTGTTCGAATCCGAGCGTCCCGGTTATGAACAGCGGGTACGGGCCACGGTGCGTGAGCTGGTCAAGCAGCATTTTCTCCAGGACCTGCCGGCCATCGGCCTGCTGGTCAACGACCGCCTGATCGGCATCGCCCTGATCGCCCCGCCGCAGCGGCGCCTGGGCATCACCGAAAGCTGGGCCTGGCGCCTGCGCATGGTCTTGAGCACTGGTTTTCGTTGCACAAGGCGCTACTTGGACTATCACGCGGCGGTGCTGGCCTGCTTGCCGTCCGATGCGGTCCATGTACTGCCGCTGCTGGGCGTGCACCCACAGTTCCAGGGCAAGCATTTCGGCGAACAGTTGCTCACGGCGGTGCATAACTGGTGTGCGGTGGACGAACATTCCCGCGGCGTGGTGCTGGACACCGGCAACCCGCGTTACCTGGAGTTTTATAAACGCCAGGGCTACGAGGAAATCGGCGAAGTGGCGGTAGGACCGATCCGCGAGCATGTGTTCTTCCACGCCAACCCGCAGGTTCTGCAAAGCGCAACGGCATAGTCGGGCGAACTTTTAGGAAATGTCCGGCTCTATCAGGCACCTACGCTCGTGATAGCATCCGCGCCATGAACCGCTCAGGAAGAATGATCAGTGGCGCGCTCGTGCTGTCCCTCAGCTGCGCGGCCCTGGCAAAAAGTGAACTGGAAGTACGCGTCCAGCCGTCCAACGACGAACTCAAGGCCAACGTAGAAGGTTACATTGGTGACTTGGGTGATCGTGATGAGGAGGCCTTGCTGCGCTTCAGCCGCGGCGCCGAGGAACAGGCGCGCAAGGCCGCCCAGGCGCTGGGCTACTACCAGCCGCAGATCGACAGCGAGGTCAAGAGTGGCAAGGACCCGCGCCTGGTGCTGACTATCGACCCCGGCGAGCCGGTGCACCTGCGCAACGTCACCGTGCGCATCGATGGCCCGGCGGCATCGTTCAAGGCGTTTCGCACTCCCAGCAACGCCGGCCTGAAACCGGGCGCGGTGCTCAACCACGGTCGCTACGAAGACGCCAAGCGGGTGATTCAGAACCAGGCCTCGCGCTATGGTTATTTCAGTGGGCGCTTCACCCAGCAGAAACTCCTGGTGGACCCCCAGGCGGGTGTCGCCGACATCGAACTGGTCTACGACAGCGGCCCGCGCTATGCCTTGGGCCCCGTGAGTTTCGAGGGCGACACGCCGTTCGACGAAGACCTGCTGCAACGCATGGTGCCGTTCAAGGCCGGCACGGCGTACGATTCCGAACTCATCGCCGAACTCAACCAGGCCCTGCAATCGAGCGGTTATTTCGAAGGCGTGCGCGTCGATGCCGCGCCCACCGCAGCCACCGATAACGTGATTCCGGTGGCGGTCAAGCTCGACACACGCAAGCCGCGCACCATGGGCCTGGGCCTGGGCTTTTCCACCGACGTCGGCCCCCGGGCCAAAGCCAACTGGACGCGCCACTGGGTCAACCCCCAGGGCCACAGTTATGGCTGGGAAGCGGAAGTGTCGGCACCCCGGCAGAACGTCGGCCTGTGGTACGACGTGCCGCTGGACCCGCCGCTGACCGACAAGATGCGCTACGCTGGCGGTTATCAATATGAAGAGCTGGCCGGCACTGACAGCCTCAGCAAATTGCTCACCGTGGGCCCGGAATGGCACAGCAAGCTGCCCAGCGGCTGGCAGCGGGTGGTGTCGCTCAAGTGGCAGCGCGAGGAGTACCGCCTCGGCGACGATGCGGGCCTGAGCACGCTGTTGATGCCGGGCGTGAGTTATTCCTACCTGCGCAGCGACAACCGCATCGACCCGCACAACGGCTATCGTTTGCAGTTCGATACCAAAGTCGCCAAGGAAGGCCTGGGTTCGGACAACAACCTTTTATATGGCACCGCCATGGTCAAGGGCCTGACCACGGTGTTCGACAAGCATCGGCTGCTGGCTCGGGCGCAGATCGGCGGCAGCGCCACCAATGGCTATAAATCCATTCCGCCGTCCCTGCGCTTCTTCGCCGGTGGCGACCAGAGCGTGCGCGGTTACGACTACCAGAGCCTGTCCCCGGAGAACTCCGAGGGCGACCGTATCGGTGGTCGCTACATGGTCGCCGGCAGCCTGGAGTATCAATATTCCATCGCGCAAAAATGGCGGGTGGCGACGTTCATCGACCAGGGCAACTCTTTCAACAGCCTGGAGCTGCCGAGCCTGAAGACCGGCGTGGGTGTCGGCGTGCGTTGGGTGTCGCCGGTGGGGCCGATCCGCCTCGACCTGGCCCATGCGATGGATGACGATGGCGGCATTCGATTGCACTTTTCCATGGGGCCTGAGCTGTGACGCGTGGTTTGAAGAAAACGCTGCTGGCGCTCGCCGGGGTATTGCTGGCGCTCGTGCTGGCCTTGAGCGTGGTGCTGGGCACGGCCTTCGGCAGCCGCTGGGCCCTTGGCCTGGTGCCTGGGCTGACCGTGGAGAATTTCCAGGGCCGGCTGGGCGGACAGTGGAGCGCCGATCGGCTGCTGTGGCAGCAGGGCGACAGTCGTGTGGAAGTGGATCGGCTGATATTCGGCTGGTCGCCGCTGTGCCTGCTGCGCATGACCCTGTGCATCGAACAGCTCAAGGCCGACCAGATCGGTTTGCAATTGCCAGCCTCGGCCGATGAGCCAAGCAGCGGTCCGATCAGCTTGCCGGACCTGGACTTGCCGCTCGCGATCGAACTGGGCGATGTGCAAGTCGGCAGCCTGTCGTTCAACGGCAGCGAGCAGCTCAAGGGTTTGCAATTGGTTGCCCATTGGACCGCCGAGGGCCTGCAGATCGATTCGGTGCAATTGCAGCGCGACGAACTGGGCCTGAAGCTGTCCGGCTTGTTGAAGCCGGGCGGTGACTGGCCATTGAACGCCGAAGGCCGGTTGACCTTGCCGGCGCCAGGTGAGAAGCCCTGGGCCTTGGACCTGAAAGTCGACGGCAACCTGCTCAAGACCCTCAACCTCAAGGCCGACAGCAGCGGCTACCTGCAAGGCCAGTTGACCGGTGAGCTGCAACCGCTGGCGGACAACCTGCCCGCCAATGTGCGCATCACCGCCGACGGCTTCAAGGCCAGCGCCGATCTGCCCGACACCTTGTTGCTCAATCAGCTGGAGTTGACCGGCGCAGGCGATCTGAAAAATGGCTATCAACTGCTGGGCAAGGCGACCTTGCCCGCCGAAAAAGGGCCAGTGGCGTTGCAGCTACAAGGCACCGTGGATGCCAATGGCGCCCGGATCGCCGGGCTGGACCTGGACGCGGGCAATCAACAAAGCCTGAAGCTCAACGGGCAAGTGGACTGGCGCGAAGGCCTGAGCGCCGAGGCGAACGTCGCCTGGCTGGATTTCCCCTGGCATCGCCTTTATCCGCTGATCGACGAGCCGCAGGTGACCTTGCGCAGCTTCAACGGCGAAGTCTCATACACCGACGGTCAATACCTGGGCAACTTCCAAGCCGCCCTGGACGGACCGGCCGGAGCCTTCAGCCTGGACAGCCCCTTCAGCGGCGACCTGACGCAAATTCATCTGCCGCAGCTCAAGCTCGCCGCGGGGCAGGGCAAGGCCGAAGGGCACCTGAGCCTGCAATTTGCCGACGGCATTGCCTGGGACACGGCGCTGCAACTGTCGGCCATCAACCCGGCGTACTGGCTGGGCGAACTGCCCGGAACCCTGGCCGGGCCATTGCGCAGCAAAGGGGCGATGAAAAACGACCGCCTGGATCTCGATGCGGACCTGGACCTCAAGGGCAAGCTGCGCGGCCAACCGGCGCTGTTCCAGGCCAAGGCCAGCGGTGCCGGCGAGCAGTGGAATCTCAGCGCGCTGGACATCCGCCTGGGGGACAACCGCATCAACGGCAGCGCCAGCCTGCAACAGAAACTCACCGGCCAGATCGACATCAAGCTCTCGCGCCTGGCCCAGCTCTGGCCGCAACTGCGCGGCCAAGTGCTCGGCCGGGTCGACATGGCCGGCACGCTCAAGGCGCCCCAAGGCAAGATCGGCCTGCAAGGCACGCAGCTGGCATTGCAGGACAATCGCCTGCAAAGCTTGAACCTCGATGCGACCCTCGACAGCGCCCAGCGCGGCAAGCTCGACCTCAAGGCCAGTGGCATCCGCGCCGGCGAAACGTCGTTAGGCGTGCTGACCGTCAGCGGGCAGGGCGACATCAAGCGGCAATCACTGAACCTGGATTTGCAGGGGCCGCAGCTCGACACGACCCTGGCACTCGATGGCGCCTTCGACCAGGGCAATTGGCGCGGGCGCCTGGCCAGCGGCGAGGTGCAGGCCGGCGGCCAAGCCTGGCGCCTGCAAGCCCCGGCGAAACTCGAACGCCTGGCCGATGGCACGCTCAACGTCGGCGCCCATTGCTGGCGTTCCGGTGAATCCAGCCTGTGCGGTGAAGACCAACGGCTGATGCCGGAGCCAAAGCTGCGCTATCACCTCAAGCAATTCCCCATCGAAAGCCTGGCCCAGTGGATGCCCAAGGATTTTGCCTGGCAGGGCCGGCTCAACGCGGACCTGCAATTGGACCTGCCGGCCAGCGGCCCGAATGGCCGCATCCTGGTGGATGCCAGTGGAGGCACCTTGCGGATTCGGGATAAGGCGAGTGATAAACCGCGATGGCTGGACTTCCCGTACCAGACCCTGACGCTCAACAGCCGCCTGACCCCCAAGCGCATCGACACCGACCTGAATTTCGTCGGTGCCAGGCTCGGCGAACTGATGCTCCAGGCGCAAATCAACCCGCTGCCGGCGAGCAAGCCCTTGAGCGGCTCGTTCCGCCTGACCGGCCTGGACTTGTCCGTGGCCCGGCCGTTCGTGCCGATGGTGGAAATCCTCACCGGTCACCTGAACGGCAGCGGGACGTTGTCCGGTGGGTTGCTCGCGCCCCAGGTCAACGGCAACCTGGTGCTCAGCGACGGTGAGGTCTCCGGGCCAGAGCTGCCGGTCAGCCTCGAAGCCTTGCAAGTGCGGGCGATGATCGCCGGCGAAACGGTACGGCTCGACGGCGACTGGAAAAGTGGCAAGCGCGGGCAGGGCAGCCTGACCGGGAACATCGGCTGGGGCGAGGCCCTGTCCATGAACCTGGCCCTCAAGGGCTCGCAACTGCCGGTCACCGTTGAGCCTTATGCGGTGCTCGACGTGGCACCGGACCTGAACATCACGATGCAGGGCGAGCAGCTTTCCATTGCCGGCAAGGTCCTGGTGCCCAAAGGCGAGATCACTATTCGCGAACTGCCGCCGTCCACCGTCAAGGTCTCGGATGACACGGTGATCGTCGGCCACCAGACCGAAGAGGGCAAGGCGCCGCTGGCCATGGCGATGGACATTGACGTGATCGTCGGCCAGGACAAACTCGCGTTCTCGGGTTTCGGCCTGACGGCCAACGTCCAGGGCCAGGTGCACATCGGCGACAATATGGACACTCGCGGTGAACTGTGGCTCAACGACGGCCGTTATCGCGCCTACGGACAGCGGCTGACGGTGCGGCGGGCGCGACTGCTGTTCGCCGGGCCTATCGACCAGCCCTACCTGGACATCGAAGCCATCCGCCAGACCGACGACGTGATCGCCGGCATTCGCTTGAGCGGCAGCGCCGAGCAACCGACCACGCAAATCTTTTCCGAGCCGGCCATGAGCCAGGAGCAGGCATTGTCCTATCTGGTGCTGGGCCGACCGCTGAGCACCACGGGCGAGGACAACAACATGCTCGCCCAGGCCGCCTTGGGCCTGGGGTTGATGGGCAGTTCGGGGGTGACCAGCAGCCTGGCCAATAACCTGGGCATCGATGATTTCCAGCTCGACACCCAGGGCAGCGGCAATACCACCAGCGTGGTCGCCAGCGGCAACCTCTCGGAAAAGCTCAGCCTGCGCTACGGCGTCGGCGTGTTCGAACCGGCCAACACCATCGCCCTGCGCTACAAGCTCAGCAAGAAGGTCTACCTCGAAGCCGCCAGCGGCGTCGCCAGCTCGCTGGATATCTTCTACAAGCGCGATTTCTAACTCCCTTTCTAAATTCCCCAATGCCCAATGTGGGAGCGAGCCTGCTCGCGATAGCGCAATGACATTCAGCATCTTCGTTGACTGACACACCGCTATCGCGAGCAGGCTCGCTCCCACAAGTTTTTCTGTGTCTGTCTGTTTATGTGTAGTTAGCTAACGATTTGTTTGACATTTGCTGCCTAAGCAGTAATATTTCGACATACATTCACTGCCTAGGCAGCAAACGGTGCCCGGATGAAGCATTTCACCCCAGACGAATTTCACAATTGCCACCTCGGCATGCTGCTCGGCCGCGCCGCGCTGCTCAAGGACCGGATCATCGACACCCACATGGAACCCGTCGGCA
Source organism: Pseudomonas sp. OA65 (assembly GCF_017498305.1). Lineage (NCBI taxonomy): Bacteria > Pseudomonadati > Pseudomonadota > Gammaproteobacteria > Pseudomonadales > Pseudomonadaceae > Pseudomonas > Pseudomonas sp. OA65. The sequence continues at coordinate 81,016 of NZ_JAGDEZ010000008.1, read as the reverse complement.
TCACCGCCGCGCAGTTCAAGGTGTTGATCATCATGGCCCAGCACGGCATCGACACGCCGGTCGAGCTATGTCGCTACCTGTCCCTGGACAGCGGCTCAATGACGCGCATGCTCGATCGCCTGGAGCAGAAAGGTTTCCTGGTCCGCCAACGCTCGGCAGAGGATCGGCGCCAGGTGCAATTGGTACTGACCGAAGCTGGCCAGGCCCTCGCCGATCGCCTGCCGTTCATTGGTGCCGACGCCATGAACCAGTTGGCGAGTGCCATCAGCCGCGAGGAGCTGCAGACCCTCGAAGACATCCTCAAGAAAATACTGCTCGCCGCCGGTGATCCCATCACCGTGTTGCGATTGGGGGAGAAATGAAACGTCAAACCTTGCGTACTCGCTTGAGTCTGGTGCTGTTGGCCATGAGCCTCGCCGGTTGCGCCAGCTACAGCGGCCTGAAGACCGAAGGCGTCAGCCTCGAGGCCAAGAGCCTCCAGGCTGGACAATCGTTGACCGGGGTTACGCTGTCACCGGCCGCGTGGCCGAAAAACGACTGGTGGAAAAGCCTCGGCGACCCGCAACTCGACGGCCTGATCCGTGAAGCCTTGCGCGACAGCCCGGACATGCAGGTCGCCAGCGCCCGGGTCCACCAGGCCAGTGCCGCGGCCTATGCCGCCAACGCCGCACGCCTGCCGACTCTGGATGCCAGTGGCAGCGTCAGCCGTTCGCGCCTGGCCCGTGACCAAGACCCGCAAGGGCAGGGCGGGGCCTACAGCACCCTGCGTTCGCTGAGCGTGGACTTCAACTACAACTTCGACCTCTGGGGTGGCCAGCGCGCCGCCTGGGAAGCCGCCCTGGGCCAGGCCCGCGCCGCCGAGATCGATCGCCAGGCCGCGCAGTTGACCCTGGCCGCCGATGTGGCTCGGGCCTACAGCGACCTGGGCCAGGCCCACATCATTCATGACCTGGCCGCCGAAGACCTCAAGCGCACCCGGCAGATGCTCGACCTGGGCAAGCGCCGTCTCAGCGCCGGGATCGACAGCGAATACCAGTTCCAGCAGACCGAAAGCCTGGAAGCCAGCGCCGATGCGACCCTGATCGACGCCGAGAAACGCCTGCAGAGCGCCAAGATCGCCCTGGCCGTGCTGCTGGGCAAGGGGCCGGACCGCGGCAACGGAATCGCCCGGCCGAACGTGCTGCAAGCCAGCGCGGTCGCCTTGCCGTCGAACCTGCCGGCCGAGCTGCTGGGCCGCCGCCCCGACCTGGTCGCGGCGCGCTGGCGGGTGGAGGCGGCGAGCAAGAACATCGAGGCTGGCAAGACCCAGTTCTATCCCAACCTCAACCTGAGCGCGGCGGCGGGAGTGCAGTCGTTGCTGGGCGATGCGATGTTCGGTTCGCCCAGCCGTTTCTTCAACGTGGCGCCCACCGTGTCGCTGCCGATTTTCGACGGCGGCCGTTTGCGGGCGGATCTGGATGCCCGGGACGCCGATTACGACCTGGCGGTGGCGCAGTACAACAAGAGCCTGGTCACGGCCCTTGGCGATGTCAGCGACACCATCAACCAGTTGCGTGACATCGCTCGCCAGATCGGTGCCCAGCAACATGCCACCGACATCGCGCAGAACTCCTACGACACCGTGGTCCAGCGCTACGGCTCGGGCATCGGCAATTACCTGGACGTGCTGAGCATCGAGCAGCAATTGCTTCAGGCCCAGCGCCAATTGGCGAACCTGAATGCCGAGCAGATCGATTTGTCGATCCAACTGATGCAGGCCCTGGGCGGCGGTTTCGAAGCCCAGACCCTGGCGGCGGCCACGCCGCCCCCTGCCACGCCGACCCACTGATTCGAGGTACTTGTCATGGCGACTGCCGAAACGACTCAATCCGAACAAACCCAAGACAGCGGCAACCCACGCAAGCGCAAGGTCATGCTGTTGGCACTCACGCTGATCGTCATCCTCGCGGGCCTGGGGGTGTGGGGTTGGCACGAACTGTACGGCCGTTGGAGTGAAAGCACCGACGACGCCTATGTGAACGGCAACGTGGTGGAAATCACCCCGCAAGTCACCGGCACCGTGGTGAGCATCGGTGCCGATGACGGCGACCTGGTGCGTGAAGGCCAGGTGCTGGTGCAGTTCGATCCGAACGACGCCGAAGTCGGACTGCAAAGTGCCCAGGCCAACCTGGCCCGGACCGTGCGCCAGGTGCGTGGCTTGTACAGCAACGTCGACGGCATGCGGGCGCAGGTCAACGCCCAAGAGGCGGAAGTGCAGAAGGCCCAGGAAAACTACAGCCGACGCAAGAACCTGGCAGCCGGCGGAGCGATTTCCCAGGAAGAACTGTCCCACGCTCGGGATGACCTGACCTCGGCGCAGAACGCCCTCGCCAATGCCCGGCAACAGCTCAAGACGACCAGCGCGTTGGTGGACGATACCGTGGTGTCATCCCATCCCGATGTGCAAGCCGCGGCCGCGCAACTGCGCCAGGCCTTCCTGACCAATGCCCGCAGCACCTTGATCGCGCCGGTCACCGGTTATGTGGCCAAGCGCACCGTGCAGTTGGGCCAACGGGTGCAGCCGGGCACAGCGCTGATGGCGGTGATCCCGCTGGATCAACTGTGGATCGATGCCAACTTCAAGGAAACCCAACTGCGTGACATGCGCATCGGCCAGCCGGTGGACATCGAAACCGACCTGTACGGCAGCGATGTGAAGTACAGCGGCACCATCGACAGCCTGGGCGCCGGGACCGGCAGCGCGTTTGCCTTGCTGCCGGCGCAGAACGCCACCGGTAACTGGATCAAGATCGTCCAGCGGGTGCCGGTGCGGATTCACATCAATGCCCAGGAGCTGGCCAAGCATCCGCTGCGGGTCGGCCTGTCGACCCAGGTCAGCGTCAACCTGCACGACCAGAGCGGCCCGGTGCTGGCCCAGCAGCCACCGCAGAAAGCCTCGTTCAGCACCCAGGTCTATGACCGGCAACTGGCCGATGCCGACGCGATGATCACCCGCCTGATCCACGACAACAGTGCCGCGGCGAGCAAGACCGCGCAGCGCTGATGAGTTTATAGGGTGCCAGTTATTTAGCGGTTTGAACCTGTGGGAGCGAGCCTGCTCGCGATAGCGGCGGATCAGCCAGCATTGGTGGCGACTGACACTCCGTCATCGCGAGCAGGCTCGCTCCCACAGTTTTTTGTTCCCATGCTTACTGGGATTGAATCGCGAATTTCGCTCTATCCGTTCCGCTTCATAGGATTCTCGCAATGAGCAATAACGCGTCCTTCACGCCGCCCAGCCTGTTGCTCAGCACCATCGGGCTGTCGCTGGCGACGTTCATGCAAGTGCTCGACACCACCATCGCCAACGTCGCCTTGCCGACCATTTCCGGCAACCTGGGCGTCAGCTCGGAGCAGGGCACCTGGGTGATCACCTCGTTCGCGGTGAGCAACGCCATCGCCCTGCCGCTCACCGGCTGGCTCAGCCGTCGGTTTGGCGAGGTAAAGCTGTTTTTGTGGGCGACGATGCTGTTCGTGCTCGCGTCGTTCTTGTGTGGCATTTCCACTTCGATGCCGGAGCTGATTGGCTTTCGTGTGCTCCAGGGGCTGGTGGCCGGGCCGTTGTACCCGATGACCCAGACGCTGCTGATTGCCGTGTACCCGCCGGCCAGGCGGGGCATGGCCCTGGCGCTGCTGGCGATGGTCACGGTGGTGGCGCCGATTGCCGGGCCGATCCTCGGTGGCTGGATCACCGACAGCTACAGTTGGCCGTGGATCTTCTTCATCAACGTGCCGATTGGGATCTTTGCGGTGATGGTGGTGCGCCAGCAGCTCAAGGCGCGGCCTGTGGTCACCAGTCATCAACCGATGGACTACGTCGGGTTGATCACGTTGATCATCGGCGTCGGTGCACTCCAGGTGATCCTCGACAAGGGCAACGACCTGGATTGGTTCGAGTCGAACTTCATCGTCATCGGAGCCTTGATTTCAGTCATTGCCCTGGCGGTGTTCGTGATCTGGGAAATGACCGACCGCCATCCAGTGGTCAACCTGCGGCTGTTCGCCTATCGCAACTTCCGCATCGGCACCATTGTGTTGGTGGGCGGCTACGCCGGGTTCTTCGGCATCAACCTGATCCTGCCACAATGGTTGCAGACGCAGATGGGCTACACCGCGACCTGGGCCGGATTGGCGGTGGCACCCATCGGCATCCTGCCGGTGTTGATGTCGCCTTTTGTCGGCAAGTACGCTCACAAGTTCGACCTGCGCTTGCTGGCCGGGCTGGCGTTCCTGGCCATCGGCCTGAGCTGCTTCATGCGCGCCGGCTTCACCAACGAAGTGGATTTCCAGCACATTGCGCTGGTGCAGTTGTTCATGGGTATCGGCGTGGCGCTGTTCTTCATGCCGACCCTGAGCATCCTGATGTCGGACCTGCCGCCGCACCAGATTGCCGACGGCGCGGGACTGGCAACGTTCCTGCGGACCCTGGGCGGCAGCTTTGCCGCGTCGTTGACCACCTGGATCTGGATCCGCCGGGCGGACCAGCATCACGCCTACCTGAGCGAAAGCATCAGCACCTTCGAGCCCACCACCCGCGAAGCCCTCAACCAACTCGGCGGCGCGAGTGCGCCGGCCTATGCCCAGCTCGACCAGATCCTCAACAGCCAGGCGTACATGCTCTCCACCGTGGATTACTTCACGTTGCTGGGGTGGGCGTTCATGGGGTTGATCGTGCTGGTGTGGCTGGCCAAACCGCCGTTCGCGGCGAAGGCGGGGCCTGCATCGGCGGGGCATTGATCCACACACAACACCCTGTGGGAGCGTACCTGTGGGAGCAAGGCTTGCCCGCGATGCAGGCGACATGGTTCAACTGCAAGACCGTGTCATCGTTCATCGCGAGCAAGCTTTGCTCCCACAGGCTCGCGCCCACAAAGGAGATCTGCGGGCTTCAAGTGCTTGGCAATGCCAACTGCGCATTACCAAACCCGAACGGCGCCAACGCAAACCCTTGTTCATCCACCTGCAACGCCCAGCCTTGCTTGTCCCAATCCCCCAGCACGATGCGCCGGGCGGCGTGTTCGCCCAGTTGCAGCTTGTGGATGGCGGGACGGTGGGTGTGGCCGTGGACCAGGGTCTTCACGCCGTATTGCTGCATGATCCGTGGGATCTCTTCGGGCGTGACGTCGACAATGTCATTGGCTTTCATGCGTGTCTGCGTGCGGCTTTCGCTGCGCAGCTTGCGCGCCAGTTTCTGGCGGCTGCCCAGCGGCAGGTGACGCAAGATGAACAGTGTGACCGGGTTGCGCAGCCAGCGCCGCAGTTTCATGTAGCCTTCGTCGCGGGTGCAGAGGCTGTCACCGTGCATCAGCAGCACCGGCTCGCCATTGAACTGCACGACGCTCGGGTCCTTGAGCAGGGTGCAGCCGGCCGCTTTGCAGAAGGCCTGCCCCAGCATGAAGTCGCGATTGCCGTGCATCAGGAAAATGGCCGTGCCGCTGTCGCTCAGTTCGCGCAGGGCCTGGCAGATGGAACGCTGGAACGGCGTCATGGCATCGTCGCCGATCCAGGCTTCGAAAAAGTCGCCCAGGATGTACAACGCTTGCGCCGAACGGGCGCGTGTGGCCAGTAAATCCAGAAACGCCCGGGTGATGTCCGGGCGCTCCTCTTCCAGATGCAAGTCTGAAATCAGCAGTATCACTCAATGATCTCGGCTTTCTCGATGATCACGTCTTCTGCCGGGACGTCCTGGTGGCCAGCCTTGGAAGTGGTGGCGACGCCTTTGATCTTGTCGACCACGTCGGTGCCGGCCGTGACTTTACCGAATACCGCGTAGCCCCAGCCCTGGACGTTCTTGCCACTGTGGTTCAGGAACGAGTTGTCGGCGACGTTGATGAAGAATTGTGCGGAGGCCGAATGCGGTTCCATGGTGCGGGCCATGGCGACGGTGTACTTGTCGTTGGAAAGACCGTTGTCGGCTTCGTTCTGGATGCTTGGGCGCTTGTCTTTCTTTTCCTTCATGCCCGGCTCGAAACCACCGCCTTGAATCATGAAGTTACCGATGACACGGTGGAAAACGGTGTTCTCGTAATGGCCGGCCTTGACGTATTCAACGAAGTTGGCAACGGTAATCGGAGCCTTCTCGGCGTTCAGTTCCAGGACGATGTCGCCATGGTTGGTGGTCAGTTTGACTTGGGTCATGATTACTACTCTTTCAAGAAATTCGTGGGTTTCGGGGCGCGAACGCCCGCAACCGGTCTGGCTGCAATCGCCAGGCTGGGGCAGTTTAGCGTGCCAGGCACGAATTTCGAGGCTGTTTTTCATCTGGCCGTCGATTAAATTCAATCGTTTGCCGGCCTGGCCTGTCAGGTGCTTGACAGCATCGGCTATGATACGGGCTTTGATTTATCAGGCCGCACCCGGCCGCGCACTTGTATGTTCAAGGATCCTATGAGCAAGCCCACTGTCGACCCTACCTCGAATTCCAAGACCGGCCCGGCCGTGCCGGTCAATTTCCTGCGCCCGATCATCCAGGCGGACCTGGACTCGGGTAAGCACACACAGATCGTCACGCGTTTTCCACCGGAACCCAACGGCTACCTGCACATCGGCCATGCCAAGTCGATCTGCGTGAATTTCGGCCTGGCCCAGGAGTTCGGCGGCGTCACGCACCTGCGTTTCGACGACACCAACCCGGCCAAGGAAGACCAGGAATACATCGACGCAATCGAAAGCGACGTCAAGTGGCTGGGTTTCGAATGGTCCGGTGAGGTGCGCTACGCCTCGCAATATTTCGACCAGTTGCACGACTGGGCAGTGGAGCTGATCAAGTCCGGCAACGCCTACGTGTGCGACCTGACCCCCGAGCAGGCCAAGGAATACCGTGGCAGCCTGACCGAGCCGGGCAAGAACAGCCCGTTCCGTGAGCGCAGCGTGGAAGAGAACCTGGACCTGTTCGCCCGCATGCGCGCCGGTGAGTTCCCGGACGGTGCCCGGGTGTTGCGCGCCAAGATCGACATGGCTTCGCCGAACATGAACCTGCGCGATCCGATCATGTACCGCATCCGTCACGCCCATCACCACCAGACCGGCGACAAATGGTGCATCTACCCCAACTATGACTTCACCCATGGCCAGTCGGATGCCATCGAAGGCATCACTCACTCGATCTGCACCCTGGAGTTCGAAAGCCACCGTCCGTTGTACGAGTGGTTCCTCGAGCACCTGCCAGTGCCGGCCACCCCGCGCCAGTACGAATTCAGTCGCCTGAACCTGAACTACACCATCACCAGCAAGCGCAAGCTCAAGCAACTGGTGGACGAGAAGCACGTCAATGGCTGGGACGACCCGCGCATGTCGACGCTGTCGGGCTTCCGTCGTCGCGGCTACACACCCAAATCGATCCGCAATTTCTGCGAGATGGTCGGCACCAACCGTTCCGACGGCGTGGTGGACTTCGGCATGCTGGAATTCAGCATCCGTGACGACCTCGACCACAGCGCCCCGCGCGCCATGTGCGTGCTGCGTCCGCTGAAAGTCGTCATTACCAACTACCCGGAAGGCCAGGTCGAGAACCTCGAGCTGCCGCGCCACCCGAAAGAAGACATGGGCGTGCGCGTCCTGCCATTCGCCCGGGAAATCTACATCGACCGTGACGACTTCATGGAAGAGCCGCCAAAAGGCTACAAGCGCCTGGAGCCTGCCGGTGAAGTGCGCCTGCGTGGCAGCTACGTAATCCGCGCCGACGAAGCCATCAAGGACGCCGACGGCAACATCGTCGAACTGCGTTGCTCCTACGATCCCGACACCCTGGGCAAGAACCCGGAAGGTCGCAAGGTCAAGGGCGTGATCCACTGGGTGCCGGCCGCCGCCAGCGTCGAGTGCGAAGTGCGCCTGTACGATCGCCTGTTCCGTTCGCCGAACCCGGAGAAGGCCGAAGACAGCGCCAGCTTCCTGGACAACATCAACCCTGACTCCCTGCAAGTACTTACGGGTTGTCGTGCCGAGCCTTCGCTGGGCAACGCACAGCCGGAAGACCGTTTCCAGTTCGAGCGCGAAGGCTACTTCTGCGCGGATATCAAGGACTCGAAACCCGGTGCTCCGGTATTCAACCGTACCGTGACCTTGCGCGATTCCTGGGGTCAGTGATCAAGTCTTAAGGGAAACCCTGTGCTTACGATCTACAACACGCTCACCAAGAGCAAAGAAGTCTTCAAGCCGCTGGATGGCAACAAGGTCCGCATGTACGTCTGCGGCATGACCGTGTACGACTACTGCCACATCGGCCATGGTCGCAGCATGGTCGCCTTCGACCTGGTGACCCGCTGGTTGCGGTTCAGTGGCTACGACCTGACTTACGTGCGCAACATCACCGACATCGAAGACAAGATCATCAACCGTGCCCGTGAAAACGGCGAGCCTTACGATGCGCTGACCGAGCGCATGATCAAGGCCATGCACGAGGACGAGGCGCGCCTCAATATCCTCAAGCCGGACCTGGAGCCCCGTGCCACGGACCACATCCCGGGCATGCTGGCGATGATCCAGACCTTGATCGACAAGGGCTACGCCTACGCACCGGGCAATGGCGACGTGTATTACCGCGTCGCCAAGTTTCTGGGCTACGGCAAGCTGTCGCGCAAGAAGATCGAAGACTTGCGCATCGGCGCGCGCATCGAGGTCGACGAGTCGAAGCAAGACCCGCTGGACTTCGTGCTGTGGAAAGGCGCCAAGCCGGGTGAGCCGAGCTGGGAGTCGCCATGGGGCGCCGGGCGTCCGGGCTGGCATATCGAATGCTCGGTGATGTCGACTTGCTGCCTGGGCGAGACCTTCGACATTCATGGCGGCGGCAGCGACCTGGAGTTTCCGCACCACGAAAACGAAATCGCCCAGAGCGAAGCGGCCACTGGCAAGACTTACGCCAATGCCTGGATGCATTGCGGCATGATTCGCATCAATGGCGAGAAGATGTCCAAGTCCTTGAACAACTTCTTCACCATCCGCGACGTGCTCGAGAAGTACCATCCGGAAGTCGTGCGTTACCTGCTGGTGTCGAGTCACTACCGCAGCGCCATCAACTATTCGGAAGACAACCTCAAGGACGCCAAGGGTGCCCTGGAGCGTTTCTACCATGCCTTGAAGGGCCTGCCCGCCGTGCCGCCGGCCGGTGGCGAAGGGTTCGTGGCGCGGTTTACCGAAGTGATGAACGACGACTTCGGCACACCGGAAGCCTGCGCGGTGCTGTTCGAGATGGTGCGCGAAATCAACCGGCTGCGTGAGAGCGATCTCAATGCCGCGGCCGGTCTCGCGGCCCGTCTGAAAGAACTGGCCAGCGTGCTGGGTGTGTTGCAGCTCGAAGCCGATGACTTCCTGCAGGCTGGCGCCGAAGGCCGGGTGGACGCCGCCGAGGTCGAGGCGTTGATCCAGGCGCGCCTGACGGCGCGGGCCAACAAGGACTGGGCCGAATCCGACCGCATCCGCGACCAGCTCACAGCCATGGGCGTGGTGCTGGAAGACGGGAAGGGCGGGACGACCTGGCGACTGGCGGACTAAGATCTTCAAAGCCTGCAATACCCCTGTGGGAGCGGGCTTGCTCGCGAATGCGGTGCATCAGTTAATGATTTGTTGACTGACACACCGAATTCGCGAGCAAGCCCGCTCCCACATTTTTTTGCGCGGCTCACTGCCATCGCATACACCAAAAATCCCCTGTGGGAGCGAGCCTGCTCGCGAATGCGGTGTGTCAGGCAGCACTTTTGTCACTGATACCCCCCCGCAGTTTTTTGCATGCCAACCCTGGCAATCATTCTTTTATGAGCTAGTACTGTCAGGTCGATTCGACGTTCCCTCTGTCAGGAGTCTTCCATGTTGGCTCATTGGTCGCTTGCGGCAATCCATTTGCTGGCGTTCGCCCTCGGGTTCTGGGCAGTGCTGACGCGCGGCACGGCACTACGACGCCTGGCGGGCGGCGTGGATGCGGTGCGGGGTGTCTTGGTCGCCGACAACGTGTGGGGCCTGTCGGCGCTGGTGCTGTTGATGACCGGAGGGATGCGAGCGTTCGGCGGGTTCGAAAAAGGCACGGACTACTATCTGCATCAACCACTGTTTCACCTGAAGATGACCTTGCTGCTGCTGATCCTGCTGCTGGAGATCGTGCCGATGATCGCCCTGATCAAATGGCGGATGGCGCTGGGCAAAGGGACGGCGATCGATCCTTCGAAAGCCGGTCGACTTGCGCGGATCAGCCACATCGAAGCCTTGTTGCTGATCTTGATGGTGGTCGCCGCCACAGGCATGGCGCGCGGCGTGGGCCTGGGCTGACCGGCCGCGAACGCCTGCTTCGTCATTATTAAAACGAAACGTCTGACAGCCATGCTAGAGGACATGCCATTAGTATCGGTTCACGGGCGGGACGAAAGAAGGCGAGGAGGGCAGGGTACGGCGCGGTCGACCAGAATCTTTAGCCAGCCATTGCGACGATGCAAACGGGCTGGCTGCGGACTGCTTGCAAGGCTCAGGGAGTTTGCGGCTTGTCGGGCGCGGTGAGGCCGGCCTGAATACGCTGATAAATCTCTTCGCGATGCACCGCAACGTTCTTCGGGGCGTTGATGCCGATTCGGACCTGTTGGCCGCTAACGCCCAGAATGGTGATCGTGATGTCGTCACCAATGTTTATGCTTTCACCGACTTTGCGGGTGAGTATCAGCATGGTGTTCTCCTTGATTGCTTTATAGGGCACCTGATTCAGACAGTGCAGATGTCGGTACTGCTTATAGATTAGTGCTAAGTGTCACAATGTGGGTGCCTCTTTCTGACGTGCAGATGCTGCATTAATTCCCAGGGTGCGACTATACAGAGACGCCGGACAGGATTCTCGTGTTTTGAGCATTGTTTGCGGCGATCTTGATGGGCACGGGTGCTAAAATCCGTGCCTCATGTCTTCCAGGGGAAACGTTGTGCGCAAATTGGCTTGGGTAATTGCGGTATTGGCATTGGCAGGATGCGGTGAGGGGCGTGACGTCGAAGCACCGAAGCCGAAACCCGTCGTGACCTCCGCACCGGCCGCCGCTGCCGCACCGCAGTGGGCCGTAGAGGTTCGCGGGCAGACACCGCAGGCTGTCAGCGACCTGACCGGTTGGCTCATCGAGCACAGCTTCATGTCGACCGTGGTGCGGGAAAACGGCAAGGAGCGCGTCCTGGTCGGCCCTTTGAACTCCGAGGCTGAAGCCAAAGCCAAGCAGGAACAGGTCACGGCCGCGTTGGTCCGGGCGAAGAAACGCAACATCGAGGCGTTGGTGGTGGATTACCCGACCACTCCATAACCGGACAGAACAAAACCTGTGGGAGCGAGCCTGCTCGCGATAGCGGAGTAACAGACAACAGTTTGTCGACTGATACACCGCTATCGCGAGCAGGCTCGCTCCCACAGTGGGTTTGTGGCGTTTACAAAGGGGAGGTCAACCGCAGGCCTTCAAATTCACCGGCCCCACGAACTCGTTCCCACGCCCCATGACGCACGCCACGCTCTGGTTGCGCTGGCGTTCCCAGCTTTCGACCGGGTAGGTCTTGTCCCAGGCTTCATACAGGCGCCGGTCCTGTTTCGACAGGCGCAGGCCATATTGCTTGCTCATGTAGAAATAGGTCCGGGCGATCATCCCGCGTATGGAAGGGCGGGGCATGACCTTCTTGGCCTTGAAATCCACTTGGGTCAGGCATGAGCCGTATTGGCCCTTTTGCTCCGGCAGCCAGCCGAAACTGAAATTGCTGCGGTCGCCATTCACTTCCCCGATGCTCGGGACCAGGTTGTGCAGGTCGGCCTCGGCCCGTTGATAGACCGGGTCATAGCGGGTGCAATTCTTGCGACCGCCTTCTTGCCAGCATTGACGCTGATGACCGATCTGCCACGCCGGAACGATATGCTCCCACTCGATACGGGCGGCGCGGCTGGCATTCTTGCGCGGTACATAACCGCAGGCGGCCAGGTTCACGCGGTTGCCGGTGTATTTGCAGCCACAATAGAACTCCGTGGATTGCGGGGCGTAGAGTTTCCAAGCGATTTTCTTGGCTTCGTTGAAGGTGCGCGGGGCACCGGCCTGTGCGCCCGTGGCGATAAACACAAGCAGTAAAGCTAAGCAGCGAACACTCATCACGCTTAATCTTCCTTCGGCACAACCCAGAAAACCTGCACGCCACCGTCGTCGCGATAGGCGAGGGTCACGTTGTCGTTCTCGTCGATTTCTTCCAGGAGGCGCTCCCACTCATCCACAGGCTCATCGGGAAGGCGGAAGATCAGCGCGGCCTTGGCTTTTTGCGCGGTGGGGGCATTGATGATTTTCGAGACCCGAAGGCCGAGTCGCGTATAGGAATCTAAGGGGGTGGTTGCAGCGGAGGGAGTGGCCACAGGATTATCCTTATTAAGCTGTACGGGCATACAGTATTTAACCGTAGGCATTTACGCAACTACTTAAAATTCAAGAAGATCGTCTGACAGCACTTTTATCGTTTTGGTGTAGGAGAAAGGGTTTTTTTCTCGGCTTGCATCAACAGGTGTCACCCGTTAAGGGTGGCGAAGCTATCGATTGATCTCAGCGGGCGCTAAAGAAAGTGTTTCGGCGGGCGATGTCCTTCGTAGGAATCCCCCTTCATGGAGTTTTGATATGGCCTTTTCCATCGGCTTTCCCAGTGCGGCAGCCGTGACCATCGGCGGCAAATCCGCAGCCACCTTGAAGGCGCTGACCGAGGCAGAAGCCCAGGCCGCCGATGAGGCCTTGGGTACGACGCGAGCCTCGGGCAAGGTCCGCACGAGCATGGGGGGCAGCACCGAAGCAACCGACCAGGCGCAGGAGGGTGGTAGCACCGAGAGCGTGGCCGTCCAGGTGCTGCTCAAGCGGATGCAAGAGCTGCAGCAACAGCTCCGTGAGCAGCAACAGCAACTGGCCGCCGCCCAGGCGCAAAGCTATCCGACGGAGGAGGCCAAGACCTCGGCGGTCATGGCTATACAGGGGCAGATCGCCGATACCAGTGGCGCGTTGCTGGAAGTCACCGGCCATTTGGTCACGGAGCTGGCCAAGGGTGCCGGTTCGGGTACGGTGGTCAACACGACGGCCTGAGCTTCTCCGTTCAACTGCAACGTTGCGGATTAAATCGCAACGTTGACAAATCCCCGAAGCCTTACCATAGTTCACTTCACGCAAACGTTTGCGCGGCGTTCCGTGCACTGATTTGCTCACAATAATCATAAGATCGGAGTGAACCCATGAAGTTGCCATTCGCTGGACGCCTTCTCGCTGTTGCCATGCTCGCGGCCGCCTCCGCTGCGCTGCCTCTCTCCTCGGCATTCGCCCAGACCGCAGAAAAACCCAAGGTCGCCCTGGTCATGAAATCCCTGGCCAACGAATTCTTCCTGACCATGGAAGACGGCGCCAAGGCTTATCAGAAGGAACACTCCGCCGACTTCGACCTGATCTCCAACGGGATCAAGGATGAAACCGACACCGCCAACCAGATCCGTATCGTCGAGCAGATGATCGTGTCCAAGGTCGATGCCCTGATCATCGCGCCCGCGGATTCCAAGGCCATGGTGCCGGTGATCAAGAAAGCCGTGGATGCCGGTATCACGGTCATCAACATCGATAACCAGCTCGATCCGGCCGTGGTCAAGAGCAAGAACATCACCGTGCCGTTCGTAGGCCCCGACAACCGCAAAGGCGCGCGACTGGTGGGCGAATACCTGGCCAAGCAACTCAAGGCCGGTGACGAAGTCGGCATCATCGAAGGCGTGTCCACCACCACCAACGCCCAGGCCCGTACCGCGGGCTTCAAGGATGCGATGGAAGCGGCGCAGGTCAAGGTCGTGTCCCTGCAATCCGGCGATTGGGAAATCAACAAGGGCAACCAGGTTGCCGCGTCGATGCTCAGCGAATACCCGAACATCAAGGCACTGCTGGCCGGTAACGACAGCATGGCGGTCGGTGCCGTATCGGCCGTGCGCGCAGCGGGCAAGGCCGGCAAGGTGCAGGTGGTCGGCTACGACAACATCAATGCCATCAAACCAATGCTCAAGGACGGTCGTGTCCTGGCGACTGCCGACCAGTTCGCCGCCAAGCAGGCGGTGTTCGGCATCGAAACAGCGCTGAAGATCCTCAAGGGTGAAAAAGTCGACAGCGGCACCAACGGCGTTATCGAAACTCCGGTCGAGCTGGTGACCAAGCCGTAATCCTGGCGACACAACGGTGCTCGCCCATCCGGGCGAGCGCATTGGAGAGTTTGTTATGTCCGTTCGCGACCCGAACGCTGTCCTGTGCGTCAGCGGTATCGGCAAGACTTATGCCCAGCCAGTACTGACCGATATCACTTTGACGTTGATGCGCGGTGAAGTGCTGGCGCTGACCGGCGAAAATGGCGCCGGCAAAAGCACCTTGTCCAAGATCATCGGTGGGCTGGTGACGCCGACAACCGGGCAGATGCAATTTCAGGGGCAGGATTATCTTCCTGGCAGCCGGACCCAGGCTGAAGAGCTGGGCGTACGCATGGTGATGCAGGAACTCAACCTGCTGCCGACCCTGTCCGTGGCTGAAAACCTGTTCCTCGACAACCTGCCCAGCCACGGTGGCTGGATCAGCCGCAAGCAGTTGCGCAAGGCGGCGATCGAGGCCATGGCCCAGGTGGGTCTCGATGCCATCGATCCCGACACGCTGGTCGGCGAGCTGGGGATCGGTCACCAGCAGATGGTCGAGATCGCCCGCAACCTGATCGGCGATTGCCATGTGCTGATTCTCGATGAGCCAACCGCCATGCTCACGGCCCGCGAAGTCGAGATGCTGTTTGAGCAAATCACGCGCCTGCAGGCGCGCGGCGTGTCGATCATCTACATTTCCCATCGCCTCGAAGAACTGGCGCGAGTTGCCCAGCGCATTGCCGTGCTGCGCGATGGCAACCTCGTCTGCGTCGAGCCGATGGCCAACTACGACAGCGAGCAACTGGTAACCCTGATGGTCGGTCGGGAACTGGGCGAGCAAATCGATCTTGGCCCACGCCAGATCGGTGCGCCGGCGTTGACGGTTAAAGGCCTGACCCGTTCAGACAAGGTCCGTGACGTGTCCTTCGAAGTGCGCAGTGGCGAGATATTCGGCATCTCCGGCCTGATCGGGGCAGGGCGCACCGAGCTGTTGCGGCTGATCTTCGGTGCCGATCCGGCCGACAGTGGTACGGTGGCGCTGGGTTCGCCGGCCCAGGTCGTGAGCATTCGCTCGCCGGCCGATGCTGTGGCCCATGGCATCGCGTTGATCACCGAAGACCGCAAGGGTGAAGGCCTGCTGCTGACCCAATCCATCGCCGCCAACATTGCCTTGGGCAACATGCCGGAGATTTCCAGCGCCGGCCTGGTCAATGGCGATGCCGAATTGGCCTTGGCCCAGCGGCAGGTCGATGCCATGCGCATCCGCAGTTCAAGCCCGACTCAATTGGTGTCCGAATTGTCGGGCGGCAACCAGCAGAAAGTCGTGATCGGTCGTTGGCTCGAACGCGACTGTGCGGTCATGCTCTTCGACGAGCCGACCCGTGGCATCGACGTCGGTGCCAAGTTCGACATTTATGCACTGCTCGGCGAGCTGACTCGCCAGGGCAAGGCGCTGGTGGTGGTGTCCAGTGACCTGCGGGAATTGATGTTGATCTGTGACCGGATCGGCGTGCTGTCCGCCGGACGCTTGATCGACACCTTCGAGCGCGACAGCTGGACCCAGGATGACTTGCTTGCCGCCGCATTCGCCGGCTACCAGAAACGTGATGCGTTGCTCAACGAAGCAGCGCCTAGGGATTTTTCATGAAAACCGCATCTGCCGTCGGCAAATCGAGTGGCAACTTCTACGGCCTCGGGACCTACCTGGGCCTGGCTGGCGCGCTGCTGGCCATGGTCGCGCTGTTCTCGGTCCTGAGCAGCCATTTCCTGTCCTATGACACGTTCAGCACCTTGGCCAACCAGATTCCCGACCTCATGGTACTGGCGGTCGGCATGACCTTCATCCTGATCATCGGCGGCATCGATCTGTCGGTGGGCTCGGTGCTCGCACTGGCAGCCTCGACGGTCAGCGTGGCCGTGCTTGGCTGGGGCTGGAGTGTCTGGCCATCGGCCTTGCTCGGCATGGCCGTGGCGGCGCTGGCGGGCACGGTCACCGGTTCGATCACCGTGGCATGGCGGATTCCATCGTTCATCGTTTCCCTCGGCGTGCTGGAAATGGCCCGGGGCCTGGCGTACCAGATGACCGGTTCCCGGACTGCCTACATCGGCGACTCGTTCGCCTGGTTGTCCAACCCCATCGCCTTTGGCATCTCGCCTTCGTTCATCATCGCCTTGCTGGTGATCTTCATTGCCCAGGCCGTGCTGACCCGTACGGTGTTCGGTCGCTACCTGATCGGCATCGGCACCAATGAAGAAGCCGTGCGCCTGGCCGGCATCAACCCAAAGCCTTACAAGATCCTGGTGTTCAGCTTGATGGGCCTGCTGGCCGGTGTGGCGGCGCTGTTCCAGATTTCTCGCCTGGAAGCCGCGGATCCGAATGCCGGTTCGGGGCTCGAGCTGCAAGTGATCGCTGCAGTCGTCATTGGCGGCACCAGCCTGATGGGTGGGCGTGGCTCGGTCATCAGCACCTTCTTTGGCGTGCTGATCATCTCCGTGCTCGCGGCGGGCCTGGCGCAGATTGGCGCCACCGAGCCGACCAAGCGCATCATTACCGGCGCGGTGATCGTGGTGGCGGTCGTGCTCGATACCTACCGCAGTCAGCGCGCCAGTCGGCGGGCTTGAACCATGGCGACGATCAAGGATGTAGCGGCGCTCGCGGGTATTTCCTACACCACCGTGTCCCACGTGGTGAACAAGACGCGACCGGTCAGCGAGGAGGTGCGGCTCAAGGTCGAGGCGGCCATCGAGCGCCTGGACTACGTGCCCAGCGCCGTGGCCCGGTCGCTCAAGGCCAAGACCACGGCGACCATCGGCTTGCTGGTGCCCAACAGCCTCAACCCTTACTTTGCCGAACTGGCCCGGGGCATCGAGGATTACTGTGAGCGCAACGGCTATTGCGTGATCCTGTGCAACTCCGACGACAACCCGGACAAGCAACGCAGCTACCTGCGGGTATTGCTGGAAAAACGTATCGATGGGCTGATCTTCGCGTCCACCGGCGGTGATGTCGGCCTGGCCGAAGGGCTGGCCAACGTGCGCACGCCCATGGTGATCGTCGACCGCGGGCTCGAGGGTGTCGATGCGGACCTGGTGCGCATCGATCATGAATACGGCGCGTACCTGGCGACCCGGCATCTGCTGGAGCTGGGGCACCGCGATATTGCCTTTATCGGCGGCCCGGCCAATACCAGCGTGGCGCAAATGCGCTTGGCCGGTTACTGCCGGGCGCTGAAAGAGGCGGGGATCGAGTTGCCCGTCGAGCGCATGCTCGAGAGCGATTTCACCAGTACCGGTGGCTACCGCGCCGCTGCGCAACTGCTTGAGCGGCAACCGCCCAGTGCGATCTTTGCGGCCAACGACATGATCGGCATCGGTGTGCTGCGTGCCGCTGCCGAACGCAACGTGCGCGTGCCCAGCGAACTGTCGGTCATCGGTTTCGACGACATCCAGATGAGCCGTTATGTCTATCCGGCGTTGACCACGGTGGGGCAGTCGATCCTGCAGCTTGGCGAGATGGCGGCCGAGGTGTTGCTGCTGCGTATCGCGACGCCGAGCCTTGCCACCGACCAGCGGATCGTGACGCCGAGTATTGTCCTGCGAGAGTCGACTGCACCGCTGTCCGGTACATTCGCCCAATACCGCTGAACCGAATTGATGAGTAGTGATGTATGCCAGCAAAAGTAGTGGTAATAGGCAGCCTGAACATGGACCTGGTGACCCGGGCGCCGCGTCTGCCCCGTGGCGGTGAAACGCTGATTGGCAAGTCATTCGCCACCATCCCGGGTGGCAAGGGCGCCAACCAGGCGGTGGCGGCCGCGCGCCTGGGAGCGCAGGTGTCGATGGTCGGTTGCGTGGGCGACGATGCCTATGGCGAACAATTGCGCGGCGCGCTGCTGGCCGAGGGCATCGACTGCCAGGCGGTTCGCGTGGTGGAGGATTCCAGCGGCGTGGCGCTGATTGTCGTCGATGACAACAGCCAGAATGCCATCGTCATCGTCGCCGGTGCCAACGGAGCACTCACCGCCGAGGTCTTGGACAGTGTCGATGCCGTGCTGCAAAGCGCCGATGTCATCATCTGCCAGCTCGAAGTGCCGGACGCCACCGTCGGCCATGCCCTCAAGCGCGGCCGTGAGTTGGGCAAAATCGTCATCCTCAACCCGGCCCCGGCTTCCCATGCGTTGCCGGCCGACTGGTATGCCTGTGTCGATTATCTGATTCCCAATGAAAGCGAAGCCGCGGTGCTGAGCGGGCTGGCGGTGGACTCTTTGGAAACCGCCGAAGCCGCCGCAGCGCATCTGATCGCCGCCGGTGCCGGTAAGGTAATCGTGACCCTGGGGGCCCAGGGCTTGATGTTCGCCAACGGTGCCAGCTTCGAACATTTCCCGGCCCCGCAGGTCAAGGCAGTGGACACCACGGCCGCCGGAGACACTTTCGTCGGCGGCTTCGCGGCAGCCCTGGCCAGCGGCAAGAGCGAGGTCGACGCGATTCGTTTCGGCCAGGTCGCCGCCGCGCTGTCGGTCACCCGCGCCGGCGCGCAGCCTTCAATCCCCACACTGCTGGACGTACAGGCTTTCAAACCATGAAAAAGACGCCGTTATTGAATGTGGCACTGTCGCGACTGATCGCTTCCCTCGGCCACGGCGACAAGGTGGTCATCGGCGATGCCGGCCTGCCTGTGCCGCCCCAGGTTGAGTTGATCGACCTGGCCCTGACCCACGGCATTCCTGACTTTGTCAGCACCTTGAAGGTGGTGCTCAGCGAAATGCAGGTGGAAAGCCATGTCCTGGCCGAGGAAATCCTCGACAAGCAGCCGACGGCCCTGACGACCCTGCAAGCCCTGAATGCAGAGGGTGCGCTGGGTGAGCGGGTGCTGGTCAGTCATGAGCAATTCAAGGTTATCAGCCGACAGGCGCGGGCGATTATTCGCACGGGCGAGTGCTCGCCGTACTGCAATATCGTGCTGATCGCTGGAGTGACGTTCTAATCCTGTTCAACCCTGCACAAGGAGTGCGCCATGCACCGCTATGCTCAGAAAATGCATCAACTGATCCGGAGTCTGCTGCTTTTGTCACTGATCACCGCAACGAGCGCCCAGGCGGCGGAAAAGATCGACCTGATCATCGACACCGACCCAGGAGCCGATGACGTGGTGGCGTTGTTGTTCGCCCTGGCGTCGCCCGAGGAGCTGCATATCCGTGCGCTGACCACCGTTGCCGGCAATGTGCGCCTGGACAAGACCTCGCGCAACGCTCGCCTGGCCCGTGAGTGGGCGGGGCGCGAAGACGTGCCGGTCTACGCCGGTGCCCCGAAACCGTTGATGCGCACGCCCATCTACGCGGAAAACATCCATGGCAAGGAAGGCCTATCGGGTGTCACGGTGCATGAGCCGAAGAAGGGGTTGGCCGAGGGCAATGCCGTCAACTACCTGATCGACACGCTAAAGGCTGCCAAGCCCCACAGCATCACCATTGCGATGCTGGGCCCGCAGACTAACCTGGCGCTGGCGTTGGTCCAGGAGCCCGATATCGTCCAGGGCATCAAGGAAGTGGTGATCATGGGTGGCGCGCACTTCAACGGCGGCAATATCACGCCGGTGGCCGAGTTCAATCTGTTCGCCGACCCGCAGGCGGCCGAGGTGGTGGCCAAGAGTGGCGTGAAGCTGACCTACCTGCCATTGGACGTGACCCACAAGATCCTCACCAGCGAAGCGCGCCTGAAGCAGATCGCGGCGTTGAACAACAACGCCAGCAAGTTGGTGGGCGATATCCTCAACGAATACGTCAAAGGCGACATGGAGCATTACGGCATGACGGGGGGGGCGGTGCATGACGCGACGGTGATTGCCTATCTGCTCAAGCCGCAATTGTTCACCGGCCGTTCGGTCAATGTCGTCGTGGACAGCCGCGAGGGGCCAACGTTCGGGCAGACCATCGTCGACTGGTACGACGGCTTGAAGGCACCGAAGAACGCGTTCTGGGTGGAAAACGGCGACGCCCAGGGTTTCTTCGATCTGCTGACCGAGCGCCTGGCGCGCCTGAAGTAACTTGCCTGACATGTGCCCGCAGGCCGGAGCTGCGGGTGCACGAGCCTCAATCCACGGCGTCGACGATGCTCGGGTAGCGTTCGAAGGCTTGCTGGATGAAGTCGCGTGCGACCTCCGTTCCCAGCTCCTTCACCAACAATTCTATACCGATGAGCGCCAGCTCCTCCGGGCTGCCCGGGCTATAGGAGCTGTGGCCCTGCGACCATTTGGCATTGATGGTGGCTTCGATGCTGACGGTGCTCATGGTCGGGCTCGCGAGTTGGAGGTCTGTAGGCTGAGTTAACCATTTTTGCCGAGGATTTGGCACTGCGACTTAGGCATAGGGGGAGGGCTGTGCGACACTTGGTCCTTTATTTTTAAGGAGCCCCACCGTGCAGATCGATTTGAATGCTCCTGATGGCCTGACCGTCGAGGCGGTTCGTCAGTTGCTGGCCTCGGCCAGTGACAACGAGCATACCCAGCTGCGCGTGACCAAGGGCGGTATCGCCTATTTGTCCTCGGGTGTGGTCGGCGGCACCGACATCGATGGCTTGCGGTTTCGCCTCGAGACCTGGGCCAAGGGCTCGGGATACGTCGGTCGGGTCGCTGCCAGTGACGAAGTTTGGGTGATGCAGATCTACAACGCACTGAAGGACAACTGGCCCAATCCGCCCTTCGATTACATCGACGTTTATTGAGTCGCGTTCATATCCAGTCACGATTCAAGCCTGAACAGCGGGAACGGGCTCAGGCAAACTGCCAGCTTTCCCTCAGTCTGATGGCTGCGATGTTGAAACCAAGCGCTGTTTGGGTTGTCGCACGCTCACTGTTTATTCATCGAAAAAAGGAGGCTTCATGCCTTGGAAGCTCGCGTCATTGGGTACTTTGCTGGCCGCCATGTTCTTGAGCGGGTGCAGCAGTACCTCTGAGTCTAACCCCGAACCGGTGGCGACCGAGACCGGTCACAGCCGCTGCGAAGCAAAGGCCGCCGAGTTCGCCATTGGGAAGAAGGCCTCGCCACAGTTGCTGGAGCAGGCGCGTACCCGTGCCGGCGCGCAGAATGCGCGGATCCTCAAGCCCAACGACATGGTGACGCTTGAGTACCGCTCCGATCGCCTGAACCTCAATACCGATGCCAACCTGGTGATCAATCGGGTGAACTGCGGCTGATCGACGCTTTTCAATCGCCCATAAAAAACCCCGTCACATGGACGGGGTTTTTTTAGTGCGCCGAGAAATTACTCTGGGCGAACCTGTGCAGCTTGCATACCCTTTTGGCCTTTCTCAGCCACGAAGGAAACGGTCTGGCCTTCTTTCAGGCTTTTGAAACCGTCGCTTTCGATAGCTTTGAAGTGTACGAACAGGTCGTCACCGCCACCTTGAGGAGTGATGAAGCCGAAGCCTTTTTCATCGTTGAACCATTTAACGGTGCCGGTTTGGCGATTAGACATGGTGTATCTCCAAGAAACATATATTTTCAGTGTACTGTGCTGCTCAGGCCAACTGGGCACACCCGGGTATCATAGTCGAAATGTTCGATTTGGGAGCCCCCCGCAGGCGCTGTTTGCCAATCAGTCGTGTTTGCTTTATCCCCTTTGTCCGCTGAAAGGCCCGGTTTTAAAGGCTTTCAGCCGAAAGTAAAGACGATAAAAAAAGCTGAAAAACCTGCATAAATCAAAGAAAAAAGCCCTTATTCGAGCCTTTTTATCCCTGTCGGGCGCCTCGCAAGGCCCCAATTATTCATTTTTTCGCAGGTGGGTTGGCCTTGCATTTGGCGATCTGGCCGAGTGCTTTCTGTTGCAGCTCCGCAGTGGCCTTGTTGTCCATCAGGGCCTGGATGTCCGAAGCTGGGTAGGACTTGATCGCGTCTGCCCCGCAGGCGCAATGGGATTTGGCCGCGGCCGCGCCGATCTGGGGTGTCGCGGCTTGCGTGCATTGGGCCATGTATTTTTCGCGCTCGCCCTTGGGCCAGTCGGCATGGGCGGTCAGTGGAAGCAGCAGGGCGAGGGGGGCGACTACTGCGAACAATGTATTCAGACGCATGCGAAGATGCTCCTTTCGGGTCGATGTCTTGTTATCTGAGGCGTTACGCCGGCTTCAGTTCAGCACTCTGGCATAAAAACCCTGGATTGACGTCTGCTTCAATTCCCACGCGGCGATGACCGTTCATCTGTGCTAGCATGCCGGGCTCGGCTATTTCCAGGCTGCGGACGATCGTTCGTCCCGGCGGCAAAGAACCCGAATAACCCTGATTTGAATCCCAGTCACTCTGGTTCGGTTTTCCGGTTGGCCGCAAGGCTCCTGCCGCTGTAAGGCAGGCGTTCGTCATTGAATGGCCTGGACTGGATCTTGTACTGGCTCATCCCAACCCACGTGACCTTTGGTAGGGGTCACCACTAGGAGAGGAGGCGCCATGCCAACTATTACTCTTCCCGACGGCAGTCAACGTTCGTTCGATCACCCGGTTTCCGTAGCCGAGGTCGCCGCATCCATCGGTGCTGGCCTGGCCAAGGCGACCCTGGCCGGCAAGGTCAACGGCAAGCTGGTCGACGCCAGTGACGTCATCGACAGCGACGCCACGCTGCAAATCATCACGCCAAAGGATGAAGAGGGGCTGGAGATCATTCGCCACTCTTGCGCGCACCTGGTCGGCCATGCGGTCAAGCAGCTGTACCCGAGCGCGAAGATGGTCATCGGCCCGGTCATCGATGAAGGCTTCTATTACGATATTGCCTTCGAGCGTCCTTTCACCCCGGACGACATGGCGGCCATCGAACAGCGCATGCAACAGCTGATCGAAAAAGACTACGACGTCATCAAGAAAGTTACCCCGCGCGCCGAAGTCATCGAAGTCTTCAAGGCCCGTGGCGAGGACTACAAGCTGCGTCTGGTGGAAGACATGCCGGACGAGCAGGCCATGGGCCTGTATTACCATGAAGAATACGTCGACATGTGCCGCGGCCCGCACGTGCCGAACACGCGTTTCCTGAAGTCCTTCAAGCTGACCAAGCTGTCTGGCGCCTACTGGCGTGGCGACGCGAAGAACGAGCAGTTGCAGCGCGTCTACGGCACTGCCTGGGCGGACAAGAAGCAGCTGGCGGCCTACATCCAGCGCATCGAAGAAGCCGAAAAGCGCGATCACCGCAAGATCGGCAAGCGCCTGGGCCTGTTCCATACCCAGGAAGAGTCCCCGGGCATGGTGTTCTGGCACCCGAACGGCTGGACCCTGTATCAGGTGCTCGAGCAGTACATGCGCCAGGTCCAGCGTGAGAACGGCTACCTGGAGATCAAGACGCCGCAAGTGGTCGATCGCAGCCTGTGGGAGAAATCCGGGCACTGGGCCAACTACGCCGACAACATGTTCACCACCCAGTCGGAAAACCGCGACTACGCCATCAAGCCGATGAACTGCCCTTGCCACGTGCAGGTGTTCAACCAGGGCTTGAAGAGCTACCGCGAGCTGCCAATGCGCCTGGCCGAGTTCGGTGCCTGCCACCGCAACGAGCCGTCGGGTGCGCTGCACGGCATCATGCGCGTGCGTGCGTTCACCCAGGACGATGCGCACATTTTCTGCACCGAAGAGCAGATGCAGGCCGAATCCGCCGCCTTCATCAAGCTGACCATGGACGTCTACCGCGACTTCGGCTTCACCGAAGTCGAGATGAAGCTGTCCACTCGTCCGGAAAAACGCGTCGGCTCCGATGAGCTGTGGGATCGCGCCGAAGCGGCCCTGGCCGCCGCCCTTGATAGCGCGGGCCTTGCGTACGACCTGCAGCCGGGTGAGGGCGCCTTCTACGGTCCGAAGATCGAATTTTCGCTGAAAGATTGCCTCGGTCGCGTGTGGCAGTGTGGTACCTTGCAGCTCGATTTCAACCTGCCGATCCGTCTGGGCGCTGAATATGTGTCCGAAGACAACAGCCGCAAGCACCCGGTCATGCTTCACCGCGCGATTCTCGGTTCGTTCGAGCGTTTCGTCGGGATTTTGATCGAGCACTACGAGGGCGCGTTCCCTGCGTGGCTGGCGCCGACCCAGGCAGTGATCATGAATATCACTGATAAACAGGCAGATTTTGCCGCTGAAGTCGAAAAAACTCTCAATCAAAGCGGATTTCGTGCCAAGTCCGACTTGAGAAATGAAAAGATCGGCTTTAAAATCCGCGAGCATACTTTGCTCAAGGTTCCCTTTCTCTTGGTTATTGGAGATCGGGAGGTCGAGATGCAGACTGTCGCTGTGCGTACTCGTGAAGGTGCTGACCTGGGCTCGATGCCCGTCGCCGAATTCGCTGAGTTCCTCGCGCAAGCGGTTTCCCGGCGTGGTCGCCCAGATTTGGAGTAATTATTATTAAGCGTGAAATGAGACAAGATAAACGAGCTGCACCGAAAGCCCCGATCAACGAGAATATCTCGGCACGCGAGGTTCGGTTAATTGGCGCTGACGGCGAGCAGATTGGCATCGTCTCGATTGATGAAGCGCTTCGTATTGCTGAAGAAGCCAAGCTTGATCTGGTAGAAATCTCCGCGGACGCAGTCCCACCGGTTTGCCGGGTGATGGACTACGGCAAGTCAATCTTCGAAAAGAAGAAGCAGATTGCCGCGGCGAAGAAAAACCAGAAGCAGATTCAGGTAAAAGAAATCAAGTTTCGTCCAGGGACGGAGGAAGGGGATTACCAGGTAAAACTGCGCAACCTGGTACGTTTCCTGAGTGATGGGGACAGGGCCAAGGTATCCTTGCGATTCCGCGGCCGTGAGATGGCCCACCAGGAGCTGGGGATGGAACTCCTCAAGCGGGTTGAACAAGACCTGCTCGAGTACGGTTCGGTCGAACAGCATCCTAAGATGGAAGGACGCCAGCTGATCATGGTCATCGCCCCGAAAAAGAAGAAGTAATCACCAGGGCACGGCAGGCCTTGCGATTATGTTTATCAACTGAATGCGGAGTATCCGAACATGCCAAAGATGAAGACCAAAAGTGGTGCTGCTAAGCGGTTTCTGAAAACTGCTAACGGTATCAAGCACAAGCACGCTTTCAAGAGCCACATCCTGACCAAAATGTCGACCAAGCGTAAGCGTCAACTGCGCGGTAGCAGCTTGCTGCATCCGTCTGACGTGGCAAAAGTCGAGCGCATGCTGCGCCTTCGTTAATTTTTGGATCAAGAATAGAGGAAGTAACTCATGGCTCGTGTAAAGCGTGGCGTCATTGCCCGTAAACGTCACAAAAAAATTCTGAAACTTGCTAAAGGCTACTACGGCGCGCGTTCCCGCGTATTCCGTGTTGCCAAGCAAGCGGTAATCAAGGCAGGCCAATACGCCTACCGTGACCGTCGTCAGAAAAAACGTCAGTTCCGCGCTCTGTGGATCGCTCGTATCAATGCTGGTGCTCGTGTTAACGGCCTGTCCTACAGCCGTTTCATCGCTGGCCTGAAAAAAGCGTCCATCGAGATCGACCGTAAGGTTCTGGCTGATCTGGCAGTGAACGAAAAAGCGGCGTTTGCTGCGATTGTCGAGAAAGCTAAAGCCACCTTGGCTTAAGTACCCCCGGCAGTCACCGGGGCCCACCTCTGTGGGCCCAGGTGTCAAACGTCATAAATAGGGGAAGAGCCTTAAAGCTCTTCCCCTATTTTGTATCTGGAGTCTGTACATGGAAAACCTGGACGCGCTGGTCGCTCAAGCACTAGAGGCTGTGCAAAGCGCTGAAGATATCAATGCCCTGGAGCAAATCCGGGTTCACTACCTTGGCAAGAAGGGCGAGTTGACTCAGGTGATGAAGACCCTGGGGAACCTGCCAGCCGAAGAGCGTCCGCAGGTCGGTGCGCTGATCAACGTTGCCAAGGAGCGTGTCACAGAGGTCCTTAATGCGCGCAAGGCGTTGTTCGAGGAGGCGGACCTGGCTGCCAAGCTCGCCGCCGAGTCCATCGACGTGACCCTGCCTGGCCGTGGCCAGACTTCTGGTGGCCTGCATCCGGTCACCCGGACCCTGGAACGCATCGAGCAGTTCTTCACCCGCATCGGCTACGGCATTGCCGAAGGCCCTGAGGTCGAAGACGACTATCACAACTTCGAGGCGCTCAACATCCCAGGCCATCACCCGGCCCGGTCGATGCACGACACCTTCTATTTCAACGCGAACATGCTGTTGCGCACCCATACCTCGCCGGTACAGGTCCGCACCATGGAATCGCAGCAGCCGCCGATCCGCATCGTCTGCCCAGGCCGTGTGTACCGCAGCGACTCCGATATCACCCACTCGCCGATGTTCCACCAGGTCGAAGGCTTGCTGGTTGATCGCGACATCAATTTCGCCGACCTCAAAGGCACCATCGAAGAATTCCTGCGGGTGTTCTTCGAAAAAGAGCTGGCCGTGCGTTTCCGCCCTTCGTACTTCCCGTTCACCGAGCCCTCGGCGGAAGTCGACATGGAATGCGTGATGTGCAGCGGCAAAGGCTGCCGCGTCTGTAAGCAGACGGGCTGGCTGGAAGTCATGGGCTGCGGCATGGTTCACCCGAACGTGCTGCGCATGTCCGGAATCGATCCGGAAGAATTCTCGGGTTTTGCCTTCGGCATGGGCGTGGAACGCCTGGCCATGCTGCGTTACGGCGTGAACGACTTGCGTCTGTTCTTCGACAACGACTTGCGGTTCCTCGCGCAATTTCGCTAGTCGTAACGAACCTTTAGGAGAGCAGGATGAAATTCAGTGAACAATGGCTGCGCGGCTGGGTAAGCCCGCAGGTAAGCCAGGACGAGCTGGTTGCTCGCCTGTCGATGGCCGGCCTCGAGGTCGATAGCGTGACGCCGGCCGCCGGTGATTTCAGCGGTGTGGTGGTGGGCGAGGTGCTGGGCACCGAGCAGCACCCTGACGCTGACAAGCTGCGGGTTTGCCAGGTCAGCAATGGCGCGGAAACCTTCCAGGTCGTCTGTGGCGCGCCCAACGTGCGCCCGGGCCTGAAGATCCCGTTCGCCATGATCGGCGCCGAGCTGCCGGGCGACTTCAAGATCAAGAAAGCCAAGCTGCGCGGCGTCGAGTCCAACGGCATGTTGTGCTCCCAGGCCGAACTGCAGATTGGCGAAGGCAACGATGGCCTGATGGAGCTTCCGGCGGATGCGCCGGTGGGCCAGGACATTCGTGAATACCTGGGCCTGGACGACGCAAGCATCGAGGTCGACCTGACGCCGAACCGTGGCGACTGCCTGTCCCTGGCGGGTCTGGCCCGTGAAGTCGGCGCGCTGTATGCCGCTCCTGTGACGCGTCCGACGGTCGCGACCGTGCCGGCCGTGCATGACGACGTGCGTTCGATTGAAGTCCTGGCGCCGGCAGCATGTCCGCGGTACCTGGGCCGTGTCATCCGTAACGTCGACCTGTCCAAGCCGACGCCGCTGTGGATGGTCGAGCGCCTGCGTCGCGCCGACGTGCGCAGCATCGACGCCGCCGTCGACATCACCAACTATGTAATGCTGGAGCTGGGTCAGCCGCTGCATGCGTTCGATCTCGCCGAAATCAACGGTGGCATCCGCGTACGCATGGCCGAAGAAGGTGAGAAGCTGGTGCTGCTCGACGGCCAGGAAGTGACCCTGCGCAGCGACACCCTGGTGATTGCCGACCACGCCCGCGCCCTGGCGATTGCCGGCGTGATGGGTGGCGAGCACAGTGGCGTATCCGCCACCACCCGCGATGTATTCCTGGAAAGCGCGTTCTTCGACCAGATCGCCGTCGCTGGCAAGGCTCGTTCCTATGGCCTGCACACCGACGCCTCGCACCGCTACGAGCGTGGCGTGGACTGGCAGTTGGCCCGTGAAGCCATGGAGCGCGCCACTGGCCTGCTGCTGGACATCACCGGTGGCGAAGCCGGGCCGGTCATCGAGACTGTCAGCGAACAGCACCTGCCCAAGATTGCACCGATCACCTTGCGTGCCCAGCGCATCACCCAGATGCTGGGCATGGAAATGGATTCGGCCGAAGTCGAACGCCTGCTCAGCGCCCTGGGCCTGAACATCAGCGCCGATGGGGCAGGGCAGTGGCGCGTCGAAGTGCCAAGCCATCGCTTCGATATCAGCCTGGAAGTCGACCTGATCGAAGAACTGGCTCGCCTGTACGGCTACAACCGCCTTCCGGTTCGCTACCCGCAAGCCCGCCTGGCCCCGCAAGCCAAGGCTGAAGCCCGCAGCGACCTGCCGGAACTGCGCCGCCTGCTGGTGGCCCGTGGGTATCAGGAAGCGATCACCTACAGCTTCATCGATCCGCGCCAATTCGAGCTGTTCAGCCCGGGCGTCGAGCCGCTGTTGCTGGCCAACCCGATCTCCAACGACATGGCCGCCATGCGCTCGTCCTTGTGGCCGGGCCTGGTCAAGTCGCTCCAGCACAACCTGAACCGCCAGCAGGATCGCGTGCGTCTGTTCGAAAGCGGCCTGCGTTTTGTCGGTCAGTTGGACGGCTTGAAGCAAGAGCCGATGCTGGCCGGTGTCGTCTGTGGCAGTCGCTTGCCGGAAGGCTGGGCGCAAGGTCGCGATGTCGTCGACTTCTTCGACGTCAAGGCTGACGTGGAAGCGGTGCTGGGCTTCGCCGGCGCGCTCGAGGCATTCACTTTCGTACCGGGCAAGCACCCGGCGCTGCATCCGGGGCAGACTGCGCGGATCGAGCGAGACGGGCGTGAAGTCGGCTATGTCGGTGCCATTCACCCGGAGCTGTCGAAAACCCTGGGCCTCGATCGTCCGGTCTTCGTTTTCGAGCTGGTCCTGGCTGAAGTGGCACAGGGGAAAATGCCGAAATTCCAGGAGTTATCGCGCTTTCCTGAAGTACGCCGTGACCTTGCGCTGCTGGCCGACCGTGAGGTCGCTTCCAGTGCTGTACTGGAGGTAATTTGTGAAAATGCAGGCGAATGGCTAACGGACCTCAGGCTATTTGACGTGTATCAGGGTAAAGGTATTGATCCGCATAGAAAAAGCCTTGCAGTCGGCTTGACCTGGCAGCATCCATCGCGCACTCTTAATGACGATGAGGTGAATACCGCAACGCAAAATATCCTCACCTCGCTCGAAACCAGGTTGAACGCCACGTTAAGGAAGTGACGTATGGGGGCTCTGACGAAAGCTGAGATGGCGGAACGTCTGTATGAGGAGCTGGGCCTGAATAAACGGGAAGCCAAAGAATTGGTCGAACTGTTTTTCGAAGAAATCAGGCACGCTCTGGAAGACAACGAACAGGTCAAGTTGTCCGGTTTCGGCAACTTCGACCTTCGGGACAAACGCCAGCGGCCTGGCCGCAATCCGAAAACGGGAGAAGAAATCCCGATCACGGCTCGCCGTGTGGTCACCTTTCGTCCAGGGCAGAAGTTGAAGGCCCGAGTTGAGGCTTATGCTGGAACCAAGTCATAACGACGAACTACCCGTCATCCCGGGCAAACGCTACTTCACCATTGGTGAAGTCAGCGAGCTGTGTGCGGTAAAACCACACGTGCTGCGCTATTGGGAGCAGGAGTTTCCTCAACTCAACCCGGTCAAGCGCCGCGGAAACCGCCGGTATTATCAGCGACAAGACGTGCTGATGATCCGGCAGATCCGCGCGCTGCTGTATGACCAGGGGTTCACCATCGGCGGCGCACGCCTGCGCCTTTCCGGTGATGAGGCCAAGGACGATACAACCCAGTACAAACAGATGATCCGCCAGATGATCGCCGAGCTTGAAGATGTGCTGGTGGTGCTCAAGAAATAAAATTTCTGCTTTTAAATCTTCCAGTTTTCAAAAGCTTGCGATATATTCTTGAGCGTTCCAGTGAGAAGTGGAACAAGATTCACGCCTAGTCGGGGCGTAGCGCAGTCCGGTAGCGCACTAGCATGGGGTGCTAGGGGTCGAGTGTTCGAATCACTCCGTCCCGACCATATTTACTGAGTAAAATCAGGCAGTTAAGCCGATCAGATAGATCGGCTTTTTTGTGCCCGCGCAAAACTTGTGGCCATGCTTCTTCGTAGGGGAACATACAGCGTTTTGGTGATCAAGGCTGGCTCCTGGCGTATCCGCCAACGATCCTGATCGCCTATATGTCGCGCTTGGCATCCCACTGCCCAACACGCCATGTCAATCGAACATCAATGCCTGTGTCAGACTGAGATCATAATCCGTATCACCCAAATGGCTAGCCATACACATCAAGCCAAACCCCACGGCCTTATGCTTGTTCCAAAGTCTTTCAAGATTTTCTACCAGCGGCAGCAAGCATTTTTCTTCGTAGGGGCTGAGTTCGAAGTCGCTCGGCTGGGAGCCAATCGTGTCGAAGTAATCATTAGCCACCAGCTCCTCCTCTGCATCCGATCGCAAGCAAGTCATTTCATCGTAGGCGCTGTAACAGGTCTCGCGCTCCTCGGCCATGAACGCTTGGAACTCGGCTTCGTCGTCGGGAAATTCCTCCCTCAAGTCATCGGGTACATCGGCAAGGCTTTTTATGAGCTTCCCACGATAGTCCTGCTTGAGTCGGGCAACGAAGTAATCGAGGCGATCGAATTTATGGTAGGTATCCGATAGCCATCCGGCTTTGACGTTCAACCATCGCGCATCACTGACTTTATCCATCAGCGTGTCCAGGTCGTCTCCCAGAGGTGTACGACCGAATACCGTTTTCAGGAAATCGTGCTGCTTGTTGAACTGGTCGTATTGTTTTTCGTAAGCGGCATCTATTTCGTTTGCTTGTTTGATCGTCATAGGTAAGGCTCGTTTGGACTGCCTAAGAGAAGGGGAGCTGGAAAGTGGCTGTGATTCAGATAACGAAAAACCTGCCAGGTCGTTATTCCTCGATGCCCATTACCGTATATACGCCGGGCTTTACCCGCATGTATTGAGTTTTTGCCCCTTTGCCAACGCTGAATCCATCCGCACCGGTCTTTTCATCTTGTGCGTTGTTGGCGACGGTGGTCCCAATCGCCGACTTCTTGAAGAACTCGAAACCAATCCGATATTTTTCCATCAGTTCCTTGCCCTCAAGGCACATCACCCGGCGTCGCTCCGAGGTCAGCTCCTGAATTTCAAAAGGATTGCTCAGTGCGCCATTACGCGTTTCCAACAAAATTGATTCATACAACGTCATGCTTTTTCCCTTAGAGTCAGGCAGTCAGAAGGAATCCTGGCCGCCGGGATTGATCGTCAATGCGTGGGTGAAACACGCCCATTGTTAAAAAACGCGAACCGCACCGGCCGCCGTAGGCAGGAAGAGCCAGGCCTCTGTCACAGGTTTGCCGGAAGCAGCCTCAATCGCTTGGGCGTACGCGTTGAGTTGGCCGGCATGTTCCTGGGCCAGCCGCTCCCACTGTGGCTCGGGGGATGGATTGGATTTATGGTCAATGAGTACCCACCCCTCTTTTGTATCCAGCAGCAGGTCGATGCGTCCATTCAGTACCTGCCCTGAGGTGAGCAACTGTTGCACCGGGTACTCGGCCATGGCTTTAGCCTGCGGCCACCGGGACTCGATCCAAGCATGCAAGGCAGATAGCTGATTGATGACTTGGCTGGCGCTCACATGCTCATGTACTTCATGGTTCAGCAGCAGACGCTGCACTTCGTCCAGGACGACGGGACGGCTTGGATCGGTGAACGAGAGGCACAGACTGGCGTGAATCGCGGTCCCCAATGCACTCATTTCCGGCATGCCCTGCAAGGCAATGCGGGTACCGATTTGGCATTTTTCGCCGGCGCCTGTCACCGGTCGGATGACGCTACTGGACGGTTGAAAGCTCAGTTGCATGCGGGGCTCGGCAACTACCAGTGGTGCAAACCAATGCAGATTTTGCATGGCAAATGGGACAGGTTCTGGCGTATGACCGGCGGTAAGTGTTTGACAGTCGGCCGGCAGCGTTTTCCCGTTAGGTAAACGTAGGACCTGCTCGCCAGGAGTTGTCATCAGCCACGGAGCCTGGACGCAGTCGAGCCACTGCCCGGTTGTTTTTCTGCCGGAACGTGCAATCACCAGCAGATCGCGGGCGCGGGTCATGCTCACGTAGAGCAGGCGTTTTGATTCTTCAACAGCTTCCTCTCGGCACGTTTGGGCCAGGCTGGTCTGCTCGAACTTCTCGGCCAGTGGGACCTTCTGCTGTTTGCCTAGAGGCCAAGGCCAGTAGCGGATGAAGCGGTCGTGCAATGGTTTGTGCGGATCGAACGCGCTATTGGAGCGCGAAGAAACGGACCATAGACGGTCGCCAATATCGCGAGCCAAATCCATCAGGATGACAACCGGCCATTCCAGACCTTTGCTGGCGTGGTGGGTCATCACCTGAACGGCGTCCAACGCCGGTGTGGCCAATGCATCATTGTTAGCGCTGGCCGTTTCGCCCAACCAGAGCACCAGCCCGGAGATAGATGCAGCCCCCAGCCCATTTCGGCATAGGTCCTCATATTGCTGCGCCAAGTCGATTATTGCGTCGAGGTTGGCCATGCGCTTTTGAGCCTGTGCTGGCGAGGTTGACCAACTCGTGACGCGTGAAGGTAAGTCACACTCAGCGATTAAGCGTTGCAACGCTTCCACAGGCGTCAGCAATGGAAGGTCCGCGCGCAGCCGCGCCACTGCCGCAACCAAGGGGTGTGCCCGATAATCGTCGATGTCTTGCTCGCGCCACAGCGCTTTTGGATGACCTGCATGCAAATAACGCAGTCGCTCCGCAACCCAGCTTTCCGGCTCTTCTGCCTCAGCCAGCGAAACAATCTGCGCGGTAGCCAGGGTATCGAAGGGATCATTCAAACGACACAAGCACGCCAGCGCCAGGGTTGCTTCTGCGGTAGCCAGCAAGCCGGGCTGCGCAGTGGAGCAGGGCATTCCCGCTGCAGCGAGGGCGGCGGCCACTTTGGCGACGTTGCTGTGGGAGTAGCAAAGTACGGTGATATCGCCCAGCTGGACGTCACGGATTTCCTTGCTGTTTTTATCGAATACCTGATGCCGGTTTCTCACCAGTTGGCTAATGCCTTCGGCCAACGCACTCACCTGCTGCTCGGCATTGCTGCCTTCGAGTAACCAATTGGCGAAGGCGGGCCCGGGCAGTTGGTCCGCTCGAGTAGGTATCAGCTGAACTTCGTCGGGCGGCAAGCTGCTGGAGAACGCCGGGCCAAACACTTCGTTCGCCAGCTCGACCAGCTCCGGTCGTGAGCGCCACGAGTTACGCAACACCTGTTTCTCACCGCCCATTTCGGGTAACGCGTTGAGGATGGCCTGCATCAATGCACAGTCGCTGCCACGAAAGCCATAAATGGCCTGCTTGATATCGCCTACCCAGTAAACCCGTTTGGCAAAGCGCGAAAGCTTCAGGAAGACTGCCAACTGCATTGGGCTGGTGTCCTGGAACTCATCAACCATGACCAGATCAAGTTCTTGCTCCAGCACCTGAATCACGGCGGGGTTGTCTAGCAGTTTCAGCAATGCGTGTTCCTGGTCGGCAAAGTCCAGCACGCCGAGCTCAAGTTTGCTCTGGCCGTACACGTGCAATGCGTCGATGGCCAAGGTGAACACCTGTTCCAGATACACCGAGATATCGCGATGCAAGTCCGTGTGTTCTGCGTAGCGCTCTACCGTTTCGGTCAGGCTTGCAACCAATGGCTTGAGCTTGGCTTCCGGGGCCGATTTTGCCAACTTTGCCCAGGCACTCCAGCGCGCGTTGCCTTGCAGCAACTCACGGTGGAAATCCATGAGCAGGGATACATAGTCCGCCGTAAGCTTTATTTTGCTGTTGGCAGCGTTCAGTTGTCCAAGCACATCAGGAATGATGCGTAGGAGCTCACCACTCAAGTCGGTTTTGGTCGCTGTGGGAAAATGCTCAAGCATGTCCTCGGCATTGCGGACAGCAAAGCCACGAGCCAGATCGAGATCGATGTCGTTGGTGCGTAGCTGATCTAACAGTCGGCGCAGTTCATCGAGCCAGTTATTGCTCGGATAGTCGCCCTGTTGATTAGTGACTTCCAAGCCCAGACGGCGTGCGATGGCAAGGAAGGTGTCCATGCTTTCACCATGCAGGACTCGATCTACTGCCTGATTGAGCAGCACTTTCGCCTGATTCTCTTCCAGGACTCGTTGTTGTGGTGGCATGCCTGCTTCAAATGCGAAGCGCTCAAGCAATTGGCCGCAAACGCTGTTGACGGTGCCTATCCGGGCCTGCCCCATAGAGGTCGCCAAGCCAATCTCACCTTTTTTGAGCAAATGGCTGCGTACTCGCTCGCGAAGTTCGGCTGCCGCTTTTCGTGTAAAGGTGGTGGCAATAACGCCTGCAGGTTGGACCTGCTGACTGAGCAATTCCTGGTGTAGAATCTCTGTGAGCCGGTGAGTTTTTCCGCTGCCGGCGCCTGCGCTGATAAAAGTGATGTGCGCGTTCTTAGGCATTGTCATTGCTCCCATCCGGCCAGGGCCAGGTAGTCGTTGTAGGCTTCCTTGAGGTATTCCATTGGCATCGCTTTCTCGGGCGGTGTTGAAGCCTCGTCCTCTTCAATGCTTTCCAGTGCCACTTCAAAGACGCCCGCAGTGATTTGCGCCTGACGCCATTTCCAGGCCTCGGTAAAGCTCTGCCAGAGTTCGGGCGTGGTGCTTGGCGGATTGGCGGGCACCCGTTCCGAATCGGCAAATACGCGGTCATCCGGTGTCAGCAGGCGGGCGGACTCCAGAATGAAATACGCTACGGACGGCAACGAATTGGTCTCCTGACGCAGCAATTCGGCATAAATCGCCAGTTGCAAATGGCGGTTCGCCTTGAGTTGTTCGGGATATTTTTTGCCGCCGGCCCACTTCATATCAACGATGGCTCGATGCCCGTCTTCTGTAGTCAGTACCAAGTCGGCAGAACCCGCCAGAGCGCCTCCAGCGAATTGCCCGTCCAACGCCTGCTCTGCGGTTACAACGCGGACATTGGCATTGGCAAAGTGTGCTCGCAGCTGGGTCATTGCACGCAACACTCGGTGGCGCAGGGTCGACAGATCGGCACCGCGCCCCTCCATCAACAGCACTGCCCCTTCTTCACGCACCACGCGCGGGAAATGAGTCGAGAACCACGCGGCGAAGGCTGCCGCGTCCATGGTCAGCGCGTCGGCTCGGCTGAAAAAGTGTTCAGCTAAACGGTGAGCAAGCGAACCGTTCAGAAGAAAACTGTCGCTCAGACTGAGACTCTTGGATGCCTGAATCTTGGCTCCGTATTGCAGCAGCCATTGGTAAGGGTTGAACAGCAGCAGGTTGAGGCTCGAGAAAGAGGCTTTTTCTGGCAGAGCCAGCGGCATGTCTGCCGGCAGCTTCCACCAGCGTTTGCGCACTGGTAGGGGGGTCGACGGTTGTGGCTGAAATAGGAGGCCGGGCGCAAACAAAAGGTCCTCCAGCGCATGTACTTTTGGGTGCTGAGCAACCGTTTCGATCATCTGCCAAAGTGGGTGACTTTCCTCGTGTGGCGGCGCCAGCACCAGCGTTAGATTGCGGTTCGCGACCAGCAATGGCCGTAGCCAGTCTTGGGCCGCTTGAGCCAGCAGCGTTCCACCGTCGGGCAGCGCCACTCCTGCATTTGCGAGTTGCAGCAGTTCCGCCTTGGACCACGGCGAAATGGCAGGCAGTGCCGGCATGGCCAGATTCCACCACACCACCGTGTCCGAGCTCTCAATGGCAGCCCCCGGGCGGGAAACGGTCAAATGAGCGCCGACCTGGGCGGCCAGTAACGGATTATCCGTGCCACTCGCAGTGGCCTGTTCGATCACCTGCTGCAACTGCCGCGGACGTAACCGCTCGACGCCTTGAATTTGAAGCGTCTCTAGTGTTTCCAAAGCAGCTTCGCACTGCGCATAACCCGCCCGAGCAGCTAGGCTGTGTGCGGGTTCTTCGTGGCCCAGGCGCGGTTGAAAGAACGCCAGCAAGCGCTGGACACGCACCAGCACTTCGCTCAGTGGCGCGCCTTCATCAACACTGAACGTGGGAGCTTCGAGCCAGTCGCCAATGGATGTCCGAACACGAGGCGCTTCGGCACCGTAGTGTTCTGCGATGCGCTCCAGGACTGCTTCCCATTCGGCTCCGACAATACCCGGCATAGTCGATACCTTGGTCGCCAACTGTCGACGGGCAAACAACCGAATCGGGCATATCGGATGGGTCAGAAACTGTAATAGCGCCGGGTAATTCAGTGGCGCCCAAAGCAACTCCATTGCCAAAGGCAATACCTGCAGGGCCGGCCGCAAATCGCTGCTGCCATTCAGGCCATGGCGAGCTTGGTTTGCACCGACTAAATGACCATCAAGGCAGCCGCCTTCGGCACCGGCCACCAGCAAGGTCTGCACGCGCTCATCCAGCGAGCGACTCAACCAGCTCGCCGCCAACACTCGCGTCTGTGCCTGGACGACCTTTACCGTGCCGTCCTCTTGCCACGGCATCGGCGTCACGCGTTCACCGGCAATGCTCCTGCGCAGTTGCGTCTGCAACTGGCCGAGGAAGCCTTGCGCCGTGCCCACGGGCACCTCGAGGCGCTCGTGTGGGAGGTGATGCAGCACCGCTTGCCAACCAAGTGGGTACACCTCCCAATCGTCAGCCAGCAGCACATTCTTGATCGGTGGTCGCCGCACAGCCAGAGCCGCGGCAACATTGTGCAGGCGTTGCCCAATCGATGGCGCGACTACCTCGCGGGCTTTCATCTCTACCTCGGTAAGGTCCTTCAGGCGTAGGCTGGCATCTGCCTCCACGCGCCCATCCCAACCGTACAGATACAAGTCATCTCGCCAAGCCAGCAATGCAGCGGACACACCCAGCTCATCAGCGGAAAAACTGGCGCTGTAGAAACGCTGTGCGTTGTTGCAGTGTGCCAGGCAATCCCGATACGCCGCTGTACGCTGCGCCGCGCAAGGCTGGTGTGCTGTCAGGCCCAGTTGGGTTTCCAGAATATCCAGAAACCCCTGTGGCCCGACCGTCAAAGCGCCCAGCTGATTGCTCGCCCGGGTTGCCCGTTGACCATCGAGTTGCATACCGAACGTGATGAGCATTTCAGACACGTTGACGCTCCTTGTGAACGTTGAGGGTTCAACACACCGCTATCGGTGAGTTGTTGTAACGACCTAAAGACGAAACACATTTAGCGGCTGGCGGCTACCGTACGAACGAGGTGCGACGGATTGCGTCGTGGTCGACACGTTTGTCAGCGAAGGCGCTGTTCTCGCCATATTTGCGACTTATCCAGGATTGAGCCAACTCAGGGCTCGATGAACACGTAAGGCGAGGTTGGGGTGGTGGGCGTTGCGTTCGTTGTGGTGGCGAGTCTTGAGCGACTGGTAATCCATTCCAGGAGTTTCCTTAGGGCAGAGGATGTCCGCTTGGCCTTGATTATCGAGGCTGTATCGGCGGATTAGGCTCAGGCTTGAGCATTCGGGGATACTCAGTCCAGTGCTTTCTCGCGCAGTGTGGCGATAAGCTATCACTTGTTGAGGGGAGGGATCCACAGGTGGAGAAACGTCAGCGAACCTGAGTGGGAGCGTTGAAACACTTGTAACCGGGATACTGGGCTTCGGCAGTGACCTTGGCCATGGCCGAGCTCACTGCTTGTACGGTGATAGTGAAATTGGCTTGCGGACCGGCAGTGGCGATGGAGCGTTGCATGAAGGCGCTGTAGGTTTTCATGAGTGCTGGCTCTGGGTTGTATTGATGAGCCTTCATTGTTGTGATCAGCCGCGACAGGATGTGTCGAGATGCGTGTACGACACAAAATGTCGTTGTCATTTCGATAATGAGCCCTATCGAATGATCAACCGGAAGGCTGTCCGAATGAGCCCTGATGAAAAAGTATTCCAGTTTCTGGATGCCCTGTTGCCCGATGCCGAGAGCATGCGGTTTGTCGAGTCGCGGTCGCCATGCGTTGCGGATGCAGACATTGGCATGCCGTCCTTGAGAGTGTTGAAAGCACCTGTGGATGGCAACCTTGCTTACCTCACGATCAAGGCCGCGAGCCCCATGGTCACCATGGTCGATCCCGCGTTGCTGCGCATTCTGTATCGTTCGCTACGCGATGACTCGCTCGCCTCAGACCCGGATGCGCTCAATGATCTTGGCTGGCTATGGATCAACGGTCGTCGCGTCCCTTTCGATAGCGTCCTCGCTCGGCGGTTGTTCAAACTCGCGTATGTGTTGGGATCGGGTGAGGCGGCATTCAATCTTGGCGAGCAAGCCTGGTATGGCCGGGGCATGTGCGTTAACCAGGACCTTGCGACCAGTTACTACGAGCAGGCCTATGAACGCGGCATCACGTGTGCGGCGCAGGCGTTGGGGCGTTTGCATGAAAAAGGAATGGATGGCCAGGCGCCAGACTTTGCCAAGGCTACGCACTGGTACCGGCTGGCTGCCGGAGCTGCGTTTGCGTCAGGAGAAAAATGCTATGGGTTTTGAGAGTTGGGGATCGATGGCGATGCTGGGGCTGATCCTTTCAGTGCTGGTTGCGCTGTACACGCGATGCGGCAAAACCTGGCGTTTACTCAGCGATTGGCATGTCACTGCGCAGGAGCGTCGAACTCGCGCGAATTGGCATGCCGAGGAAAATCGCGAGCTCAGATCGGCGCTGCGAGCGGAAGAGGCTCATGTGGAACAGCTACAGCGCAAGGTGGAAATTCTGCAGGCCTTGCTGCCTGTGGCGTAAAGCGAGCGTAACAGAGGAGTAATGACATGCCCATAAGACCAAGACCCTTCACATTTGTCTGTGGCAAATGTGGCTGGAAGAAAACGGTCGTGCCACTTAGCGATGCCCTTGGACCGGGGGATTGGTGCGATCGATGTGAGAAATGTGGAAACGAAGCGTTGACCCGACAACCGGCCAATATGATTGATCGTACGTTGGCTGAATGGTTTGCCCGGTTACGTAGATAGGAGGAAGTCATGGTCGAATTCCAGGGGCAGCGTTTGCGTGATGCTTCCCATGTGGTCGTATTTACTGGCGCGGGCGTTTCTGCCGAGAGTGGCATCCCGACGTTTCGCGACGCCTTGACTGGCTTGTGGGAGCGTTTCGATCCAGCGGCATTGGCCACCGCCGAAGCATTTCGCAACGACCCGGCGTTGGTGTGGGGATGGTATGAATGGCGACGCTCAAAGGTACTTGCCGCCAAACCAAACTCCGCCCATTTGGCTATTGCCGAACTCGCTCGGTTAGTCACCAGGCTGACGGTCATTACTCAGAATGTCGATGATCTGCACGAGCGTGCGGGTTGTCATGGAGTGATTCATTTGCACGGCAGCCTCCATTCGCCGCGCTGTTTTGCGTGTGCCCGGCCTTTTGAGGGGACCACTGATCAGTTGAATGATCATGAAGACGGACGCAGGATCGAACCGCCACGCTGTCGACATTGTAACGGCAAGGTCCGGCCGGGCGTGGTCTGGTTCGGTGAGTCGCTACCGGAGCAGGCATGGCGCGAAGCGTTGGCGGCTGTCAGAGATTGCGATCTGCTGCTTTCGGTGGGGACTTCGGGGCTGGTACAGCCAGCGGCGGAAATTCCCCGGATCGC
This sequence comes from Pseudomonas sp. OA65, assembly GCF_017498305.1. Taxonomy (NCBI): domain Bacteria; kingdom Pseudomonadati; phylum Pseudomonadota; class Gammaproteobacteria; order Pseudomonadales; family Pseudomonadaceae; genus Pseudomonas; species Pseudomonas sp. OA65. The sequence goes on along the minus strand of NZ_JAGDEZ010000008.1, from coordinate 41,386 downwards.
CAGGGAACATGGCGCTGTAGTAGTGCATGTCAACCTGCAGCGAGAATCGGTCCAGGGAGAATGGGAGTTCAGTCTCGTCGGCAAAGCGGCAGAAATACTGCCGCGGTTGCTTACTCAGGCAAACAAATAGCGGACGCCTTCAACGGTCAGCGAATTGCTTAACGAGCGCCCTGTCTGCCGAACATGGGTCTGTTCGAGGCCCACATGCCATCTTCTATCGCCTGGACGACGGCACCGTCGATCTCTTTGCTAAATCGCCAGGCTTGAATGCGCAACATTCCCTCAAGTTCTGGCAGCCAGTGGCAGAGCTGCATGGCGTAGGTACCTTTATTGCCGAAGCCCAGATGTTGTTTGACCCGCGAAACCAGGTCTGAGGAACTCCCGACATACAGCAGCGCCGAGGCGGGATTAAGACGGCAGTACGCCCGATCGTTTTTCCGATTCAACTTGGCCTCTTTAAAGGCGCCGTAGAACTCTTCGTACACATTGTTTTCAACTGAAAACTGGTAAATGTAGTGTGCATCAGCGCTGCACCAGTTCGTCAGGGATTTCAGCGTTTGTGCGGGATAGTCCTTGCGGATCTCGCTGAAAGGAATGCATACGTCATGGTGGCAATCAATAGCTGTGCCTTCGACGATTTTGGCCAGATTCCGGAGATTGCTGGCGATGTCGGTCAGGGTCGATGGTGTGAGCATGTGCGTCTCCCTTTTTAGTGTTCGAGTCGGCGGCTTACAGCAGACAGTTTTCTGGCCCATACGCCGCAGCGGCGCGGCGCAATGTATCGCCTACCTGTTGGCGTAGTACTGCCGGTTCCTGCACTATCAAAGAATCGCCCAACGACAAAATCCACCAGTGCAGTTGCCACGTGTTGTTAACAGTAGCCTGCACCTGGTAACCGTCCGACAGAGCGTCAAGCGCCATGTCTTTACTCAATGGTGTCTCTCGAATCAACCGCGCCTGGTGTTCACTCACCCAAGCCTTGAAGAGTATTTTTTCCGGCTTTCCGAACTGCAACGCATCTGTATCCAGGTAAGTTTTCAATTCAAACGATTCCAGGCCTTGGCATGGAGTATCGAGTACGGTTGCTTCACGAAAGCGATGCACGGCGAACTGACGAACATCGGTGTAGGGCGCGGCAGTAGCAATGAGGTAGGTAATCAGCCCACGCTGGACAATTGCCAGCGGGTTGAGCGTTAGCTCACTGATTTTGTCGTTGTGCGCTGAATAGTATTGGCAATGCACCTGCTGCTCGCTGATCAGGGCATGCTGCAGTGCCTCCAACGTTTCTGCCTGGATTTCCGGAGCTCGAAGATTGAAATCCGGCCGAACGCTCGCAACTTTGTCGGGCCAGCGCGCGGCGGGGTTGCCGTCTTCGAGGCCTTTGAGTTTTTGCCGGGCATGCTCGAAGCGCGGTTCCAGCACGCTCAACATGCTGCCCGGGAGCAGTGGACGGATTGCATCTTCGACCAACGCAAGACTTACGGCTTCAGTCAGAGTAATGCCCTGCAACTCGACGCTCACGCCCGGTTTCCAGTACCAACCGAAGGGCGTACCACCGTCGTTGCACTGCAATGGAAACACCAGGGACAGATCACGCAGGTCGCGCTCGATGCTGCGGCGGCTGATGGAGTAGCCAGTGGCCGTCAGGCGAGTCAGCAATTCACTCACTGTGATACCGGGTGAGCGTTTGGGCAGCTGTTGCAACAGCTCCCATTGACGACTCAAAGCGCTATGGGTCTTGGCTGAAGGCAAGGGAATCATCCTTGTAGTGTTGAAGCTGGCCTTTGGCTGGCGAATAAGCCGGTTGTCTGCCTATCGGCGACAATCCGGCAACCTTTAGTCCGTTTAATGTATGAAACCGATAGGGCGCTGCTGCCCAGTGGACTTCAATCGACACTCGGCAAGCAGCGCGCCTGCCAATTCATCCGCGCTGGCGAATGGCTTGAAGCGCCCCCGGCGCGCGACCGCCGCGAAGTCACCGGGAGTCAGGTATGTCTCGTCGAGCAAGCGAGTCGCAGCACTGCTTTGTGGGTCCTTGAGCGCCAGAGCCTTCAGATGTACGGCAAACAATGTCTGAGCCTGAGCGGTTGCCAGGTAGCCGAAATGCACCTTAAGGTCGAAGCGCCGCAGAGAGGCTTGATCCAGATCGAGGATCAGGTTTGTGGAGGCAATGAACAGCCCTCGGTAGCTTTCCATTTGCGTGAGCATTTCATTGACTGCAGTGACCTCCCAGCTTTGCCGCGCCTTGCGCCGGTCCTGCAAAAAACTGTCGACCTCATCCAGCAGAAGCACGGCGTCTTCTCGTTGCGCGAGCTCGAAGGCGCCCGCCAGGTTCTGCTCAGTCATTCCCACGTAAGGGGATACGAGGTCGGAGACTCGCTTGACCATCAGCGGCTTGCCCAGCTCCTGCGCCAGCCAGTGGCCAAATGCGGTTTTGCCAGTGCCGGGTGGCCCGTAGAAACACAACCGTGCCTGTGGATGAGAGCGCAAACCGTCAACCAGTCCGTCCAGTGGGAGGTCGGCGTTGATCCACTCCGGAGAATAAAGCGCTGGCAAAGCGCCGTCGGTGTGCTGAAGTTTTTCGAAGCCTTGAGCTTTCAGCGTGCCGTCGACAATGCAGCGAATAGTGTTATCCAGCGCCGTGCTGGCGCGCTGCGACACGCTGCGTCCTACGCGCACTGCCCGCTCCAGCACGGCAGGCGTCATTCGCTCGTGTGCACTGAGGTGTTCGATCAACTGATCGCTCAATTTGCCACCGCCACACTCGCGCAGCATCCGCTTGCGTTGTGCCAGTGGCGGGTTGGGCACCTCGATCACCATATCGAAGCGTCGTATATGGGCGGCGTCGATAGCCTCTATGCTGTTGCTCAGCCAGAAACACGGCAGCGTATTTTCTTCCAGCATGCGATTGATCCAGCCTTTCTGCGAGCGACTATTGGCGTCTGCGCTGGCGGTCTGGAAGATGTCTTCGATCTCGTCAAGTACGAGCAAGGCGCGTTGAGAATGCAGCACACTGTTGGCCGCGCGCAGGGAACACAGACGTTGCTTGGCGGACACCGGGTCACCTTGGCTGTCAGTGCAGGCGACTTCATAAAGAGCGCTGCCCAGGCTGTGAGCGATCAGACGACTGAGTTGAGTCTTGCCAGTACCAGGCGGGCCATACAGCAGAATGTTCACACCTTGACGCCCTTGGGCCAAGGATTTGCTCAGGTAGCGTTCGGCGATCATCAGCGGCTGTCTGACATGACTGTAATGCTCCCAGCTCAAGCTGCCGGGTGGACTCAAACGGAACGCATAGGCGAACAGCTCCAGTGGCGTGCCTTTGCTGAAGCGCAGGAGGCCAGGCAGATCCGGGTTGCTAACCGACAACATCGAACTCAACGCCATGACGGAACGGTGGTTGTTGCTTATTTCCAGCAGTCCGGTGCGCATTAGTGGGCTGTTATGCGCTAGGCAGGCCTCGACCTCCGGCAGCGGCAGGCCCAATAGTACTGACAGCACTTTTATTGCACGGTTGAGTCCCAGCATCCCTAGCTGATCTGTAGCATCACTGAGTGTCGGATCGGTGTGCATCAGCACGCAAAACCCGAGCACCTGGAGCTCTGCGTCGGCCAAACCCAACAATTCTCCCAAGGCCTCAAGATTGGTCGCCAGGCTGTCCGGGTAGGGCGCATACAGGGGATCGGTGTTGAAGCTACGAGCGCCTTTGCGCAGTGTCGCCAAGGCAAGTGCGGGACTGTAATTGTCGCCGTCTATCCATTTGGCCAGACCCAGTTCATGCGCCAGATCCTCATCATTGAGGCCGTGTCGGCTGATAAAGGTGCGATGTCCCCCCAGATCCAGCAGCAGTTGGAAACTCCACTTCAGCGATAGCGCACAGGTGTCAACGGCGCGGCGGCTGCCGTGTGCGAAAGGGTTTAATCGGGTTCCCATGCTAGATCTCCTGATGCTGTGGAGGCGGCAGGGTAGGACGAGCAGTGGTCAGGATGTGTCGTGGTTGTCGTGCGTATTGAGTGATGTCATATTGCCTGCCGCTCTCGGCGACTCACTGGATGCCAGATCACTGCAGACGACACATTTTGTCGGTGCCTGGTGATATTGCTGGTTTGAGCACCTTGTTCATCCCGGCGTCAGCCTTCTCAAGGATCGAGTTTTCATGCTTACCGTTCTATCTCTGCTGGATAACAGGCTACGTCCTAAAGGATCACGAGATCCCTTGGCCATCGAGTCCATCTGGAGCTCGGTGGGGCGAAAGGCGGTGGGTAACCTGACAACGGTCACCAGCCGCATGAGCCATTTCATGGTCGCGTTGCTGGCCTGCCGATATGCCCATACAGGCACGAAATCTCGTCCCCTTGAAGATGTCCAGCAGCGGTACGCACGCGCCGAGCAACTGTCGGCTTACCTGCGACTTCATGACTCTGTTAAAGCAGGGCCACTGGGAAGCCAGCTTGCTATCGCCAATCTCAAGCGCGACTCGATGGAATTGGGCGTACACAAGAAGGCGCAAATCCTCAGTAATCAACTCAGCTATGGGCTGTGGGGGCTGTATTCCTCCGCACTACAGGCAGCGGGTCTTATCAAAGGCAGTGAAAGACGACTGACTGACCGAGGTGTGGCGCTCACGGATCTTATGTTGCAGGTGTTTGGTGACTCTCGGTGGCAACGCTTCGAGGATTTAGCCGGCCGGAACAATGTGACCCGGGCGCAACTGTCCCTGTTGGCGCCCGACTTTGCCGCGCTGCTCAATGACAAAGGCGTACGCAAGCACATCGTCCTGGCGCTGCTGAATTACCAAAGGGCTGGCCCCCTGCAAGTCGCGTTGTTCGAGGCGGTTAACGTGTGGCTCCTATTGCCTGGCGATAAATCTTCAGTGCGCGATTTCATTCAGTGGGCGCTGACCGAGCAGAGTGTCGACCCCCAATTGCAGGATGTTCTAAAGCAAATTTTGCTGCTGCAACCAGTGCTGGTGTTTGCCAATACGCTTGTTGCCTGGTTGCAAAGCCAGAAAGGCCGCAGCCGCAGCGATTTGATCGACGACTTGAGTCCACGGCTCACGGCGCCATTTCTACCGTTGGGTTGGAGCAGGCCGGGGTTGCCGCATTTATCGTTCCTGCAGAGCCTCGTGGAGGCTGCCAACGGCGGCGATGCCGCTTCGGTAATCGAGCAGATCGTCATCCAGAACAGCGTAGTGATGGGCCAGAGAGGTGGAGCCGCGTGGCTTCACTGGGAGGCAGACAAACTCAGGGTTCGGGTTCCCGTGGATCGCGCCTGGTTGCCTGAGGATCTTTGCGGTCATTGTGGAAAAACCTGGGATTACAGCTTTTTTCTTCATTCCTTCCTGACCATTGCCAAGGCAGGCCAATAATGAAAGCACACACCATCAGTGATGCGTTCCGGGCCTGTATTGGTGAGCGCGAAGTGACCTCGGCTTTTTTCACAACCTACAGCTTCGAGCCAGACTTCTTCGAGCTTGAGGTCATCCCGCTGCTACTGGGCGATCATGCACTTTCAAGCCAGAGCGATATTCGCTCGGTCCAGCTGCAGGCATTGATGCAGGACAAGGGCAGGCGCTTTGCCGTGGTGCATGACGTGGATGTATTCAACCCCACGGCAGGCAGTCGCCTTGAAGTCGATTATTTGCCCGTGCGGATCGGCGGGGGGTGTCAACACGCCAAGATTGCAATATTGGTTTTGCAGGAAAAGGGCGATCAGATACCGACGATTCTGCTGGTGGCAGGGTCATTCAACCTGACCAAGGCGGGGTGGTGGGACAACATCGAGGTTGGACATTTTGTCGAGCTGCAAGCGACTCGTGCGCCTGCCAATATTCTTGAACCCATGCGCCGTGCACTGCAATTTTTTCAGGCAGCCGCGCCCACCCCTGTCCTGGATGAAATAGTGAATGTGCAGGCCGGCTGGTTGGCGAGCGCCGATGATCCTGATTGCAGCTTCTATTTCTCCGGGGCTGCTTCTAAGCGTTTGGCTTTCCTCGACTTCATTGGCCAGCGCCCACATACGTTGCCCGCTGCCAAGGATGCAGCCACGTTGGAAATCGTCAGTCCTTTCTTCGGCGAGAAACCGGACAGTGGCGATACTCAGAAACTGATGAGTCTGTTCCCGACAGTCCGTTTGCTGCTGCCTCGGGATGAGGAGAAGCGGGCACTTGTCGATCCTGGAGTATTTGACGCGTTCAATACCGATCAATGGTGCGGTTGGGCCTCTGCCTGGAACGATAGCCATCAGGTCATCGGAGCCCCCTTTCGCCGGGTACATGCAAAGATATTCCAGGGGCGCGGCAAGCGGTCGTGGCAGTTTGTGGGGTCAGTGAATTTCAGCCACAAGGCATTTCGGGAAAATGTCGAGGCTGGTTTTCTTCTGCAAGGAGGCGATTTCCCGCCATTGCTGGAGCCTTTGACGGCCCTGCCTTCGGGGTTTGCCCCGGACTCGGATTCGCATAGCGCTGAAGCTTCGGAAGGACTGGCAATGCCGGTCTTGCGCCTGGCATACGACTGGAACAGTCAATGGCTGGAGGTGATAGCACAGGATTCGATCAGCGGTGAGCTGACATTGCTGGACAACCCAACGCCAAGCCTTGGCTCAATTGTTTTCGCACAGACAACTTCGGGCAATGCGTTTCTGCCTGCATTGCGTGACCATCTGGAACGTTCTTCTCTGGTCTGGGTGCGCTGGCAGTCAGGTGCCGAGTGCGTGGAGCGTTACCTGATGGTGACGCAGCGCAACATTTACTGTCGTCCCAGCCAGTTGCCGGCGATGGACCTGCAAAGTCTATTGCGTTTGTTCATCGAGATGCGCCTTACCAAAAAAATCAGCCAGTTCGGTGAGCTGGCTCAACAGATGCTTAACCTCCGTGCCGCACTGGGTGCGACGGATGAACAACTGCCGGAAATGATGGACGCGATTGAAGCCAAAAGCTTCTTCGCGGAGTTCTCGCAGGTCAATGGCGCGTTCTGGCAATTGGAACGCACCCTTGCACTGGCGGCAGACGAAAACAGCGCAAAAAAACTCGCGTACTACCTCGCTGGCTGTCAGCCCGACTCTTTGAAGGCCATGCTGGAAAGCGTGGAAGCGGGGGGCGGTGATGAGGAAACGGTGGTTGTGCGCTATTTGACGCTGGTCAGCATGCAAGGCTTGTTGACCCGATATCCGCAGCACAGCTGCGCGACCCTGATACGGCGAGTACAGGCACTCATCGCTGAACTGGAAAATGACGAGCTGTTGTGTCATCTCGACGAGGCCGAAGGTACGCGTTTTCTCGAATGGTTCAGGACTCAATTTCAGCGTCCCTTGACCCCTGCAAATTCACGGAAGAAGGATGTCTCTCATGCAGCGGATCAATAAAGCCACGGTCGGGACCGTCATCGATTTTTCAGGTGGCAACCCTGAACTCAAGGGATTGGCTGAGCAGCAATTGTTGGGCGCTGTCGCCCTGTATAATAAGCTCGCGGACCATCAGGTGGCGTACCTCGCCGATGAAGTGGGGATGGGCAAGACTTACATCGGCCTCGGTGTCGTTGCATTGATGCGGCATTTCAACCCCAGTTTGCGTGTCCTGTATCTGTTGCCAAAAAACAACGTTCGCGACAAATGGATCAAGGACTATCGGGCGTTTGTACATAGCAACTACCGGCTTGAGGATATGGCGGTCAAAGGCCTGGGTGGGGAGCCGGTCACTCCGTTCAGAGCCTGTCACAATTTGTCTGAGGTAGTTCAGACAGTGGCGAGTGGCAACGAGCGCGATCTATTTATCTGCACATCAGCCTTCAGCTTTGCAATGGGAAATACCGTAGCCGACATGCTGCGTTGGACACAGCGATTTGAGGAGTTGATGCCTCAACATCGCAAGCTTCTGGAGAAGATCGTCAGGCAGTTGAACACTATGGACGGCAGAAGCAATCCAGGGGGACTCAAGCGGCAGGTCAAGGATGTCTGGGTGAAGGCGTTGGGCGAGATGTTGCCCCGCTTCGATCTGGTGGTAGTGGACGAAGCGCACAACCTGCGTGCTGGCCGTGAAAGCAGCGACCGTAATCGCTTGTTGGCGACCTTGCTGGGCGACAACAAGCGTATCAAGCGCCTTTTGCTACTGTCGGCAACACCCTACGACCGCCATCTTGAACAGTTGCGCAACCAACTCGCGTTGTTCGGCTTCCAGGGGTATGCGGCACTGCCGGAGGGCGGCGATCCGGCCGACCCCGACATGCACGCGGCGCTCAGTCGCCTGTTCGTACGTCGCCTGAACACGCTCACGCTTGATCAGGTGGCTCACACCCGCAACATGTATCGTCGTGAGCATCGCAGCGGCGAGGCTGCGGAAGTGAAGATGACCGTAGCGCAAAAATTGTTCGCCGCTCTGCTGCAAAAGAAGGTGAGCGAGCACTTGCAGGAGAACTGCTCTAATCGTTTTGAGCTGGGTATGCTGGCGTCGTTCGAGAGTTACCTGCCTGGCGAAAAAAACCGGCCGGTAGAGTTCGATGGTCATGAGGCCGCGGACGAAGGCGATTCGTTACGGGATGCGGCAGACCGCAGCGTCGTTGAATATCTGGTGGACGATTACGAGAACTCCTTCAAACGCAGACCACCGCATCCAAAAATGGACAGTGTGAGTCAACAGACGCATCGTCTGGCGTTTGTCGAAGGCAAGAAACAGTTGATTTTCGTCCGCCGTGTGCGCAGCGTTTCCGAGCTGAAGTTCAAGCTCGAAGAAGCCTACGACGATTGGATTAGTGGCTACATCGTCGGCGACAATGCTGTTGTCAAAAGTTACCAGCTATACCGAACGCGCACGGTCGAACGTAGTCACTCCCTGATCGAAAACGATGTCGCTGACGTGTTCGATGCACCGGCAAGCAGCGACAATTTCTTTACCTGGTTCTATCGTGGTCAGAATCCGGAGCTGGTCAGCATCAAGGGCCTGGGGCAGTTGCCCCACAACTTCCGTAGCACGCTGTTGCAGAGCCGATTGTTCGAGGCTAACTGGTTATCTTTGCCGGGCATGCCCGCCATGACGTCGTTGATAATCGATTGGAGCGTGATCGGCAAGAGCGAGTCTGTCGCCAGCCCCGGCCAACGTTATCGATTGGCTCAATACGCGTATCTGCGGGCAGTCGCAACGCGTGACGATGCAGCCGCGACAGTCGCCAAGTGCGTGTTGAATGTGTTGTTCGAAGGGTTTCAGGCCACTTGTGACTTGGCTGATCCTTCAGTTCTTGCCCGTGAGCTGGAGCGTTCAACACTCTGGGATAGCCTGAGGCGCCATGACGAACTTGCCGTACTTGCACCTCAATGGAGCCCAGAGGTATTCACCCAACTTGCCACTTTGAACAATGGTGCTGTTGATCGGCTGTTACGCAGACTGAGTACCCATCAGGAGCTGCTGGGCGCCCTGTGCCGTGTGGATCATCCTTTCATTGATCTGTATTCGCTCAGGAACGCTCGCAGGGAAAAGGACGGTGACGCCGACGGCCTGTTCATAGAGGCACTGGTCGAGCTGTTGGGCGTTCAATGCGTGAAACACACCCCGTTCAGCAGTTATCAGATACTGCGCGATACCGTCGTGAACCTGGATTTGTTGATCAAACTCAACTTTCCGGAGATTTACTCCCGGTCGGTCAGCAGCCTGACCAAGTACCTGGCCACCCAGGTCCGTTCCACTTCACCCATTCGCGGAGCTACCGGCGAGAACAGCGCCAGCCGTACAGCAATTGCCACGCTCTTCCGCATGCCTGGCTATCCACGTGTGCTGATATCCACCGATGTCTTTCAAGAAGGGGAAGACCTGCATACCTTCTGCGACAGTGTCGTGCATTACGGTATTTCCTCCAGCCCCATCGCTCTGGAGCAAAAGGTCGGCCGTGTTGATCGGGTCGGGTCACTGGCACATCGGCGCATGCTCTCGGCAGGCACCGATTATGCCGAGCATTTCATTCAGGTGGGCTTTCCGCACATCCGTCAAAGCATGGAGTTTTATCAGGTACGCCAGGCTGCGGCCAACATGAACGCATTCATTCAAACGCTGCATGCCGTGGGCCACCTGGGACCCCGGTTCAAGCGCGAAGTGGAGCTGCATGAGGAGTTGGTGGACCAGGCGCCCGTGAAGCCGCAGATCCTCGATTTTCTCACCAGCCATTATGAAATCACTGACGAAGACCTTCAGGGCGATGACCGCAGTGAGGCGATAAGCAATCAGGCCAGTGTCATGACGCGGCGTCTGGCTCATGTCAAAACCCAACTGGGGACCACGCTCAGAGATCTGACTGGCGATCCGCAGGCTTTCGTGAGGGACGCTGGAGACGGCTGGCATCTGTCGACGGCGGATTTCGACACGCCGAGCGTTACCGTGCGCAGCGCTGTTGGCATGGCTGAATTGTTGGTAGCCGCGACGATACCCCGCGATATCGACGAACCGGGCGACATCCTTAGCCCCATCGGCCGCGTCCGCTTCCTAAAGACCCTGCAAGCAGACCCGTTCAGACGGGTGTTGCTGGCGCCGACTGCCGAAAAAACTAAGCGATTCGCTTTGCAGTACAACGCCGAAAATTACGCGGGCAGCGATGGTGTTCTAGTCGGTGACGAAATTCTCGACGTCTATCGGCGTGTCTCAGGCTCGAGTTCTACATCCAGCAAACGCACCGAGGAAACGGTTGCGCGCATCCACGGGATGGTAGACAGACTCGTACACGACACTGAGCGCATGAGCGTCAGGCGGCTTTCGACGTGGAGGCTTGAGTTCCATTTCAAACTGGAGGGGCGATACCAATTGGTCCGGTGGGGGTTCAAGGGCCAGTACGTGGTGTTCACCTCCAAGATTGTCGATCACAAATGGACCAGAAAATTGGCGATGTTCAAACAGTTCAGCCAGTCACCGCTGGTGGAGCACACGCTTGGACGCAATTGCCGATTCGATCTGGTGGACTTCCATGTCGACCAGGACGAAGAGCTGAGCGTGCGGGCGTGTCATCCAGTGCAACATCTGAATGATGAAGAGTTGATGCACATCGCCCATCAGGTCGCATCTCAGGCAGACAGGCTGGAGCACGTATTGATGGGGCGGGAAGGAGAGATCGGGGACGACGACTGAGTATCACCGCCAGGGTGAGTATTTTTCGTGCCTTTGGAATCTGCGGTTCGGCCCCGACACAATCTGTCGCGACCGGCTCTTAGGCTGAGCACAGACCACAAGAGAGGGATGCGAAATGCTGAAGAACGTGCTGGCTACTGTCGGTTTGGCCGTGGTGCTCAAAGCGAGCTTTGATCTGTATCTGAAGTACAAACAGATGGAGCGAGAGAATGATACCTGGCGCAAGTCGGCCTCCGGCGGGGAGTGATGCGCTAATTGCCTGGTTTTTTAATTGATCCAAAAAATCTTCAAGTTCGACGTCTGCTGTCCGATAGCTTTCTGATGCGCCGATGGGTTTCCAGCGGCTCAATCAAGACACTGCCTTCGGACTTCCGCAAGCTTCTCTTGCAAGGCTGCAAAGCCCAAGAGCTCAAATCAATGGAATGGTGATTACAGTGTCCTCCAGAGACTATCTCTATCAGAAGTTACGGCCTGAGCTGTTGGCCGCCACCGAAGAACCTCCCGCCCAGACTGCGCCCGCATCGCGAAGCACATTGCCTCGCTTCACACTGGAGCGGGACGTAGTGCTTTCGCCGCAGGTCAAGCAACAGCTCGATGAAGCCTTGGTGAAAATTCACCACCATCACACCATCTACGTCACCTGGGGCTTCGCTGAGGTCGACCCTTGTGGCAGCGGCACGATCCTGAACTTTCATGGCGCGCCGGGTACGGGAAAGACGCTTACGGCCGAGGCATTTTCCGGGAGTATCGGCAAACGGCTTATCAGCGCCAGCATTGCCGACCTAGAAAGCAAGTTCATGGGCGATACGTCAAAGAATATTGCGCAGTTGTTCGAGTCGGCGCGTGCTGAAGACGCCGTGTTGTTCCTCGACGAGGCCGATACCTTGCTGGGTAAACGCTTGTCGTCGGTCACCCAGGGCATTGATAACGAGGTCAATGCCATGCGCTCCACGCTGCTTATCGAGTTGGAGAAGCACACTGGCATCGTGATTTTTGCGACTAACTTTGCGCGCAACTATGACAGCGCCTTTGTCAGCCGTATTTCTCAGCACATTCGTTTCGAACTACCTGGCGAAAGTGAGCGGCGTGCGCTCTGGGCACGCATGCTGGTAGCGGGAATCCCTCTGGCCGAGGAGCGGGAAGGGGTGCTTGACGTCGTCGCCGCAGCTTCTGAGGGGCTGTCTGGCCGTGAAATTCGCACCTGCTTACGACTGGCTTTGCCCAAGCCTTTACTGGCCAATGGCGCCGGAGTTCTGCAACTGGCACATCTTCAAGAAGCACTCGCTCAGCTTCTGGCTGCGCGCCAAGACATTCACACTTCGCGACCCGAGGTTGATCTCGGCACTGTCGCGGCGACACGTAAAGCATTGGGCATTCATCAAAGGAGCGATAGTTAATGGGCTGGTTTGATTCTCTCGTAAGTACGGTTTCAAACGCCGTGTCGTCGGCGTTTCGTGCTGTCAAACAAACAGTCAGCAAAGCCGTCAAATGGCTTGCCGACGAAGCAGAAACCTTTGTCGGAGAAGTCAAACGGCTTTACCAGGCAGCCAAGCCTTACATTTCCAGCATGCGCGTAGGGCTTCGGACCCTGGCGATCCATGTGCCCTGGCCGTGGGTCAAAGCCTTGAGTCTGGGTCTGGAACGTGCCTTGGCTGTACTGGAGCACCTGGACACCCACCCGCTGGCCGCCAAGGTGCAGCAGGCCATCGATTGGGTGATCGCTCGTGCCCGTGAATGGCAGAAAAAGTTGCTGGATGAGCAGGAAATCGCCGAAGCGCAGGCGCGGGAGCGGGATCTGAATGCTGCCATGGCCAAAACCCAAGGCCCAGAGCGCGAAGCACTTCAGGCGATTGCACTGACCAACCGTTACCACTTGGTCAAGGCATTGACCAATCGTCTGATCGAAACGGAGGCGTTCGTGGATTTCGACCACTACCTGCGCGTTCGCGCTGTGCAGAAGCTGCTGCAGGTTTACGAAGAACAAATGACCCAGCTTGAAGACATCGGCTCCCTGAGCCAGGAGCCGCTGTTCATTATCGATGTCGCCACCCAACTGATCGAAGCGCGGGCAGAATTGAACGATGCTGACGTGCAGCGTCTGGATGAACTGACCGTCAAGCACTTTGACAAGGCAGTGATTCCGTTTGTGTTCGAGGAGATGATCCTGGTGTGGGGCCTGGATTTGCAAAATGCTCAAAAAACCTGGGAAGAGCTGAATAAACGAGTGGTCAAGGACCGAGTGCTCAAGCGCCGCCTGGAGATGGAGGCGGAACTGGAACCACTGGAAGCAGAAGAGGCGCGGATGCTGGACGATCTGCGCATTCTGTTGCCGCGAGACGAAGCTCAACTTGAAGCGCTGGGCAACGAGACCCGCGCCAAGCGTAATTATGTGTTCGCCGCGGAAGGCTTTCTGCAACTGCTTGAGAAAAGCGAGGAACAGCTCGTGGCCGATGATCAGGAGTATTTGATCGACCACGGTGGCAAGGTTGGCGAGATTCTGGTGCGTTGCGCTCAAAACGGCGAGAAATGGGAACGCCTGAGCCCAGAGGAGCAGTCGCTGATTGTCAGCTTCGCCAATATTTTCGAGGCCGACTGCAAGAAGCGTACTGATGCCTTCAGAGTGATTGAGGTTGCGGCATGATTGGCGAGATCCTGCAGTTCTTGACCCCTTCGCTGAGCAATCCGCTGGAAGTGTTTTTTTTCAGCATCATCCTGTTCGGTCTGTTGCTGTCGCTGATTACTTCACAGGTTTTCGGTCAACCGGCGAAGTGGGAAAAAAACTGGCGCGGCGGGGCTCGCATCAACGCGCTGGACATTGAGCACGGATCCATCGGTGAGTTGAGCCACGCTGTCGCTTCCGGTTGGGAGCGCTTTGCTTCCAATATGCCGGGGTTGCTGCTGATCATCGGGCTGCTGGGTACGTTTCTGGGCCTGGGCCTGGCGTTGGACAAGGCATCGACCATCCTTCAAGGACATGACGATTCGCTGAACGCCATGAGCGGTTCCCTGACCCAGCTCACCGGCATGATGAAAGACCTGGGCACCAAGTTCAAAACCTCCACTTGGGGGATCATTGCCTTCATTATGATCAAGCTGTGGGAAGCAGCACCCTGGTCGGCGGAAAGCAAGCGCACGGACTGGTGCCTGGGGCATATGAAGGCTGAGATCGATCTGAGCCGAAAAGCCGCGCTTGCATTGCATGCCGAACGTGATCAGGTGAACCTGACTGCCCTCGAGACTGTCGGTACCCGGCTGGTCGAGGCATTCAATGCCCAAGGGCTGCTGGTGGCCTCCGAGCTCAAGCAGATAAAGGCTGTCGAGTTCCAGAACGGCAAACAATCTGAAAGCCAACTCACAGCGCTGGGTGAAAGGCTTGCCAGTCTGGCAGTCGAAAATGAACTCGGCCGTAAAGCCTCGCAGGCGCTGCGCAAGGAAAGTGAGCAAGAGAATCGGGCCGCACTGGAAAATGTCGGTACGCGGCTGATTGAGGCATTCAACACCCAGGGTCTACAGCTGTCGACCGAGCTCAAACAGCTCAAGACGGTTGAATTCCAGAACGGTAAACAGGCCGAGAGCCATTTCAATGCGCTGGCTACCCGGCTTGCCGACCATCATCAACAGCTCGGTGAGATCGCCAGACTCAGTGAAAACCTTCCACGAATCGCCGAGATGAGTACTCAGCTCAGCCGCTTGGTTGAGGTCGAAGAGAGCCTCAAGAGCCTGCAGACGCTCGAGATGCAATTGGGCGAAGTGGCGGACAGCACCAGGGCGTCGAGCGAAAGTCTGCAAGGTTACGTGGAGGCCAAAACCGACAACTTGCTACGTCAGGAGGCCGCGGTACAGTTGATGGGCGAGTCCGCCACGCTACTGGCTGATTCAGCTGGGCTGCTTAAAGGCGGTGTGCAGGTCATGCAGGAAAAACTCAGCGGCGCGATTCACTCGCTGAATGAGGATTTCGCCGGGCACTTGGTAGAAATGAAGGTGAGCATGGATGACAACATCACTCGGCTGGGCACCGTCATTGAGACTATCGAAGAGAGCCTGACCGGCACCATTAGCACAATGAGCCGTGATTTTACCCAGAACACCCAGGACATGGCAGCCAATTTGAAAGGGGCGACCGACAATATTTCCACTGCGGTCCATCAGTTGTCAGAGCACGTCGGCACCGTGGTCAACGAAGTCAAGGTGACCACTGAAAGCGCCAAGGACATGCAGAAGAAAACCAGCTCCCAGTTCTCCCTCACCAGCGCCACGCTCAACGAAGCGATTGAAGTCATGAGCTCCAATATGGATGAGCTCGGTAAGAGTATTTCGCAGGGCCTGAAGGAGGCGTCCGAGGCAGGGCAGAAGATGGATGCGGTGGCGAAAAAGCTGGTGACCTTTCCGCAACTCGCCGAGCAGTTCACTGCGCTCAACGTGCAATTCAAAACCATGACTGACCAGGGTGCTCAAACCCAGGAGGCACTGGAAGCCTTGCCGGCCAGGCTGACCCCTTTAAATGCAGGCGTCAAACTGCTTGAGCAATTATGTGATTCGGCGCGTCAGCTGCCCCCGGTTATTCAGGACGTGAAGGCAATTGCGGAGTCGCATCGTCAAGGCCAGCAAACCATGAACGCTCTGCCTGAACAGTTGGCGACCAATATCGACAAGCAGTTTGCCAATCGCATCCAGGTACTCAGCGAGGCAGCACAGTCGACTGTGACGTTGCTGGGCCGACTCACGGCGGACTATGAACCTGCGCCTGCGAGTGGTTTGCAGACCGATAAAGCTCAGCTGGCGTAATCGACCATGAAAGAAAAACCCAGCGAATGGATTTCCATCTCGGACCTCATGGCGGGTGTCATGGCGGTCGTGATGCTCATGCTTGTGGTTTCGGTGTTGCAGAACAAGGCGGCTGAAGCGGCGATGCGAGTCGAGAAGCAACAGATGGAAGCGGCGCGTCAGGCAGAAAAGGCCCAAGGTGCGGCAACTCAACAAACACGCCTGAGTGCTTTGCTTGAAGCGATGCAGGCGGACCTTGCGCATGGCGGTGAAGGTGGACTTATCGATGTCGATATCAAGAACCGCCGGCTGACTTTGCCTGACAACGCCTTCGGCCGTGGCAGCGCCTGTATTACCGATGAGGCCAGGCAGGCGCTCACGCAACTGAGTGTTCGCGTCGCTACCTTCATTCACGATTACGGCCAAGGCCAGGTATTGGTCGAGGGGCATACCGACAATGTGCCGGTAAGCCGACCGGTCACTGATTATGAGCGGTACTGCACGGTCTATGACGATAACTACACGCTCTCCGCTGCTCGGGCACGGGAGGCGCGCAAATTGTTGGTGTTGGCCCTGGACGGGCAGCAATCATTGCGAGTGATTGTGGCGGGTTACGGTGATTCCAGACCAAAACCCGGCCTGAACCCGGCAAGCGCAGAAAATCGGCGCGTTGAAGTTCAGTTGGTGGTGTCTCAGGAGGATCGCTCGCTCGACGGGAGCTGATCTTTGTCTTGAAGGGCACGTCACGCAGGTAACGTGCCTCGTGAACAGAATGGTTGCCGACAGCCTGCTGTTTAGGGTCGGCAACCGGGATGAGAACGCTCAATTAGCCAATCTGGCAACCCCCACGCATTCATTACCCTGCATTTTCAGTTCAAGGATGACCTTGCGCGTATCCAGCACGGCCTGGCTGATTTCACGCAAGCGTCCGGTGCTGTCTGTCGTGAGTTTCAGCAGGCGTTTGTCTTGGGCCTTCAACAAGGACTGCCGTCGCGCATTGAGCTCCGCGCTGGACTCAGTAAGGGCGGACAAGTTGTTGGCTCTTTCCTTGTAAGCATCGCGAAATTTTTCGACGGCGCCGTGTTTACCCTCGAACCTTTCGGCGACGCTGGTGAGGGCGTCAAGGCGCACTTGCACCCACTCCATTTGCCCCGGGAAGGTATCGAGCAAGCGGCACGCGACCATTCGGGCAGCCAGGCAGAGCTGTGATTGTTCGAGCGAATGACTGAACCTTTCCAGCTCTTTTTCCAGCGCCGCTTTCAACTTGGTGGTGCCGAAGGTGGTGGAAACATTCAGTGTGCTAATACTGTTGGTGATGTTGTCAAGTTCGAGTTCCAGATGCTTCTGGATTTGCCCAAGTTGTACTTCTTGAGCTTCAAGCTGAGCAGGGACTGAATCATTAAGTTTCCCGTTCAAAAGCGCGGGTGCGATTTGACGCAGGTAATCAATGCTGCCGGTGATCTGGCCTTCTCGCTTATTTTGCTGAAACTGCTCGATGCGCTCTACCCCGGCGAGGATGTCACTCAACTTGGCGCTGATGTCTGCCAGGTGCTGTTGGGCGACGACGGCAGAGGCAATCTGAAATAACGCAGCCGAATTGACCAGGCTTGTCAGGTTATTGTCCTGAAACAGTCTGGCGTGTTCAGTAAATTTGCCGTCGGCAGATCTGGAGAAGGCACGTAGACCGTTGCCATCCTTCGCCGCTGCCAATGGGCCATTGATCTCCACTCGAAAATACTGATTCGAGTTTGCAACGCCCGTAGTGATCAAGTTGGGTATGGACTGGAGAAGGGGCGATAGTCGGCTCAAACCCAGTTGCGCTACCTGGTTGCTGTCACCGTGATCAGATGCAGTTGGCAGCGAGAGTGTCTTTACCGAGAGCACAGGAGCATTTTCGCTCGAGCCAACCAGCCATTGCTCACCATCGTCCCGTTTGGCGAGCCCTTTGATGCGAGTAATTTCACCAGTCATGTTTACCTCCAGGTAAACGAGGTTGCATGCCTTTCTGTCGGATGTAGGCGATTTGAACCACGCAAGGCAAGGTGATCCGAAATGCAGGGGACGCCAGAGAATAGCCTGCCAGACCTGCACCCAGAGCGACTCCGATTGGACCCAGGGCCAAGCCTGCCAACCTGCCCATGAGCATCTCCGCTCCCAACACAGCACCTGCACCGAGAAGGTTGGCTCCCAGGGAGGCGGAAATAAATGAGGTCACATCCAGTGTTGCCGCATGCCCAAAGCCCATACGGTTCAAGAAGTGGGTGAATGAGAAAGGATTGGCGGCATCAGACTCGCCAAACTTCTCTGCAAATTGCGCACGAGCTTCCTTGGACATCTTGTCCCATGCCTTGTCCAATAGGCGTTGCAATACTTTGAGCTCAATCGTGCCGAGGTCGTCTGAGTCCGTACTCTTTCCGCCGACATGGGAAAGCACGTCGGTGGCGATCTCTTTGTACGTCACGCCGCCACTACGGAACAGATTGGTAATACTGTTACCGCCAAACATGCGGAGCTCGTGCACCAGCAATGCCAGCACATCTTTGTCAAAGGCCTTGTCTTCACCAGCCTGGTGCAGAAATTCCTTTACCGTACCAGCAAGCGAGATCCGTCCTTTCCCTGAGTCCGTGATGTAATCCACCAATAAACAAACGTCATCCGGTTCGGCTGCCAGCAGCAGTGCAAGCAACGGCTCGTCACCGGCAATATTTATTTCAGACATCTACTCCCCCCTTGGTTAAAAACATGCATCGTAAAAGTACTTCTGACGCTGTGGGCGCCCGATTCCATAGCCCTAGCATCAGCTCACCAACACTTGCGTTCGCCAGTTTTACGAGCTGAGTACAAGCGCGGATCATGAAAAAAATAAGGGCGAGCTCACATTGTTGATGACCACCCCGGCTTGAGCCGAGGTAGTCTATCGGACGGTGTAGGATTAGAGATAACCAATTTCGGCCAACGACACGCTGCCTTCACGACCTACTACCACGTGATCCAATACCCGCGTACCAACCATGTTGAGGGCGTTCTTGAGGATAGTGGTCAGGATGCGATCAGATTCGCTGGGCTCCGGGTCGCCAGAAGGGTGGTTATGTACCAGAATCGCGGCTGCTGCATTGTGTTCCAACGCAATCTTGACTACTTCGCGTGGGTAAACGCTGGCTGCGTCTAGCGTGCCTCTGAATATCTCTCTGAAGGCAATAACTCGATGCTTGCTGTCGAGCAGCAGAGCAAAGACTAAGCCGGCCTACGCAGCCGGGCAAAAGCATAACAAGGACACTACATGCTACGGAAAGCGGTTCTACTGGTGCTGATCACCAGCCTAAGCGGCTGCATGGCCACCGCGATGCGGATGGACTACGACAAGCACCGGTGCCCCTACATCGGCCTGCGCTTTGACTGGTGGCTGGTGGGCACGTCCAAAGGAAAGCTGATTCCTTTCCTGCTGATCGACGCACCGTTTTCGCTGGTGGTCGATACCGTATTCTTTCCCTTCGAATACCAGTACAGCTGCAATCTCTAAGCGACAGAGTTTCTTGCGCGCTGGGGATTTGTGCTGACTGTTGCGTTTGTTTGTGCCCAGGCCGGTCCGCGAACCAGTTCTAAACGCTTGCCGCCGGCTGGCCGAGAGACTCCCAATACTGCTCTTCGTCGACCTCGGTCAGGGTTGCATAACCGTCGTAGTAGTACATTCGGTTCCTGTCTCGGGCATAGCGCTCACTCAGGAATTCCAGGGTAGCCAGGTCGATACGCTTGGCGCTGACGGGTCGTCGGTGACAGAACAACTTGCGCGTGCCCAGTTGCAGGAAATCGGGATGGGGCACGCGGACTTCATCGGGGTTGAACGGTACATCCAGCGGCTTGCCTTCCGAAAGGATCAGGGTAGGGCTGACGGCATAGGTGCCGAGAATGCGGGTATCAGCGGGATCTAGCCGTTTTTTCGCCTCGCCGTAGTAATACACCGCATTTTGATCCTGGGCCCAGCCATGACCGCAGGACTCGAAGGTGGCCGCATGGGCCTTACGAATCGGTTGGGGAGGATGGTAGAAAATCCGGTGGCAGAACACGGTTTTTCCGTCGGTCAGGTAGGGCCCACCGAGCGAGCGGAAGTGCTCCGCGGGTTCTTGGGAAAACCGTTCGGGCACTTGCGTTTCGGCGTTATGAAACGGGATCAGATACAAGCCCTGGGCATCGCCGCACAGGTGCGTATCGAGCAATTTGAAACTGGCCGCGTCCAGCCCGCTGATCACGCGTCCATGGAAATACACCTGGTCGCCTAGTTCGAATCCGAGACCGATGGCCTGTAACGGCTGCGTTTGCGCGTGTGTTTGCGCGGCCTCGGTTGTTGCCCGCAAACGGTGCCACCAGTAACCCTCCAACTGCGGATGGGCCTCGAAATAAGGTGCCCAGGCCTCTTGCATGGCCGCATCGATGATCCCGTCTGAGCCCAGCGGGCCGTGCTTGTCGCCTGCCAGCACGGGTGAATAATCTTGGTTATTGCGACAGAGCTGGGTCACGACGAAACTTTCCACGTCGACATCGAGGCGTTTCTGGCGCTGGTAGACGTGCCGGTGATCACGGTAATAATCGAACCCCAAGTGGCGAAAACTCGGGCCATGGGCGTCACGCACGCGGGTCCCGGCGGCATAGACGAAACTGTCGTCCACGGCAAAATAATCATCATCGTATTCGCTGGCGCTGACCACGCGCCCGCATTCATCGAACGTCGGCTGCCAGCACTTGAGCAGGTGGAAATCGCCAACGTAGCGGATGCCCTTGCCGGTCAGGTAATAGGCGCGTTGCTTGTCCTTGGCGTAGCGCTCATTCAGCACGGTGAAGGTTGCCAGGTCGGCATTGTCGATGCGGTAGAAGTATTCGTAGGAAATGCTCGAACCTTGCTGCGCTTGCACGATGATCGACTGCCCATCGGTGCCCCAGCGATGGGCGAGCATTTGGAAGTTATCTGGATTTGCCACCGGCAGCGGCGTGCCGTCCTTCTGGTGCAGGGGTTTGAATCCCCTGTAGACCTGATCATCGATCACTCGATAGGACGGGTGGTTGCAATACCGCACCCGCGCCGTGGCGCTGGCGAGACGTTGCCCTTGCAGAAAGAGATGCACACCGTCGCTGAACAGGGCGGACGCTGAAGTCACCGAGGCGGGCGACTCTGGCAACAGGGCCAGGCGGTCGGGTCGGGCCTCGGGAATCTGGCTGATCGCGTACTCGCCGAACCAATAGGCGCCGGCTGCGTCACGCCAGTACTGGTGGCCGAGGCTTTCCAGGCCGTTGTCGAACCGAAACGGCAAGGCTTGGAGCGCGTGGTAGCCGTGGCGCGCCCGGTAGGCTGGAAGCAGGTAGTAATCGCGCAGGACGTCGCGCAAGACCCAAGGGCTGCGTCGATGCCGCCAAACCGGCTGACCGGCCAGCAAGGGCGAGGGCGGATAGTGCCCGGCGTTGGCAGCTTGTGCCAACTCGCCGGGGCGTGCGCTTTCAGGGCCGAGCATGATGTACACATCAGGCACTTGCCCGTCGCCCAGCAACACACGGTCCATGAAGGCGAAGCCTTGATGCCATTCAAGGTCAAGCGGTTCCCAGTCAGCCTTATCCGTCCCTGTGATTGTCATGTCAGTGCGATCTGCCCTCCAGATAGGTGTAACACCAAACCAAAGGCCGCCGCCGCCACGCTCAAAAAATGAACTTGAACAGCGCAATCACCACGATCAGGCCAATCAGGAAAATGATGCCTACGGTACCGCCAAGGAATTTCAACATAAGAACGCTCTCATCGGATGGGCTTAATCGTCTAGACCGCCACCGATCACGCGCGTTTCGTCGAATATTCAGTCGTGATGATCAATGGACCGCAAAAGACCTCGGCACTGGCACATGCTCGAATTTCGAGATGGTCTTGATCCAGTAGCGACGATAGTCCGTCTGGTCCGGCGCCAGCGGTGCGTGGCTGGACCACGGATGTTTCTCCTTCAGGCTGGCGCGGTACGCTTCCCATTCTTTCTGTTCGGCCACTTCCCGGGCTTTGCTCCGGTCGTCGAACCAGCCCAGCACGTAAGCTTCGCCCTGATCCGTGCCGTGCGCTATCAGCAAATAAATTTCTGTCATGACTGACCTACCGTTTCGTCCTGCGCCCCAGTGGTGGGGTCTTATCCGGGGTATCGGCCGTTATGGCGCGTGTTTGAGGTTGATCGCAGAAAAACGCTGGGCCCAATGATGTGCCTCACGAAACTGCTGAACAGCCGAACAATCGCTCTGAGTGGCGAGCGCTTCGACGACGGTTTTGCGCAAATCGGTGCCTTCCTCCACGATCCAGACGCCCGGCTCTCGGTCGCGCAGGGCCATTTCACCGAAGCGAGTGGAAATGACAGGCAGGCCGAGGGCGCGGTACTCGTAGTATTTGATCGGGTCGACCGAGGCCGTCAGGCGGTTGCGCATGAACGGGATCAAACCCACCGAAAACCTTGCCATGGCCGCGATTGCACTGGCATGGGAGCATTCCGGAAGCAGTTCGATGTTGGCCGGTAATGCGCAAGGCGGGGGTTTGAAGACGGGGCCGATCAGCCGGATGAGATTTCCAGGATTGGTCCGTGCCAGCGCGATGACCAGGTCCCAGTCGAACCAACGACCCAGCGTGCCGACATAACCCAGCACCTGTTGCTTGGCACTCAAGTCCAGACGTTCGACCGGCGCCAGTCCACGCATGTCACAGGCGTTGAGGGCCAGTGCTACCGGGGCGGTCATGCCCAGGAGTTTGTCGCGAAGCGGGGTGGACGACGCCAGTACCGTGTCCACCCGGCGAATGAGCTGCGCCTGGCGACGTTCCATGGCCCTGCGTGACAGGCCCTGATAAAAGGCCGGGAAATCGTCCATGGCATCGTAGACGGCGGGGCTTTGCGGGATCAGCGCCAGCAACTGCAAGGCCAGTTCGGAAGGTTTCCCCACGCAGATCATGCAGGGCCCTTGCGCAGCAAATGCCACGGCCTCTTTGAACAGGTCAAGCCACAGTCGCTTGAGGAGCATGGCTGAGCCTGGCAGGGGCTCGATGGGTAAGCTACGGGGTTTGCGGACCTGCAACCAGGGTGGAACGCTGGCGCTTTGCTGATCGGTCACGGGCGGCTTGCGCCTGAAGTCGTTCAGCGTGGGTAGGCGTGTCGGGTACGGATCGATCCAGAGCACCGGCGCCCCGGTCTGGTGGTGATACCAATCGACGAAGTGATGGGGGCGCTGGCTGAAGCTGGCCCATGGCAGCGGCGACAGGTAAATCATGCGCATGACTGGAAGTACTGCCTTAACACATCGACGATACGTGCTGCGGCCTTGCCGTCGCCATAGGGGGAAACCCCACGCGCCATGCCCCGGTAAGCCTCGGGATCATCGAGCAGGCGCTGCGCCTGTTCGACGATGGTGTCCCGGTTGGCCCCCACCAGTTTGACCACGCCGAGGTCGACCGCCTCCGGGCGTTCCGTTTCCTCCCGCAGCACCAGCACGGGTTTACCCAGGGCCGGGGCTTCTTCCTGCACGCCCCCGGAATCACTGATGATCAGGTACGAGCGCTTCATTGCGGCGATAAACGGCGCGTAATCCAGGGGGGCGCAGAGGAGGATGTTCGGCGTCTGGCCGAGCAGTTGGTGCGCGACTTCCTTGACGTTCGGGTTGGGATGGACGGGATAGAGGATCTGGATGCCCGGGTTCCGTTCGGCCAGGTGCTTGAGGGCCTGGCAGATATTCTGGAACGGTTCGCCGAAGTTTTCCCGTCGGTGGGAGGTGACCAGCACCAACCGTTTGCTGGCGTCCAGTGCAATAGCCAAGGCGCAGTCCTGTGCCGCGGTCATCAGCAGGGCATCGATCACGGTATTGCCGGTCAGGGTGATATCGCTGGCGCTGACGCCTTCGCGCAGCAGGTTGTCCACGGCGCCCTGGGTGGGCGCGAAGTGCCAGCGAGTCAGCTTGCCGGCGATGACCCGGTTGGCTTCCTCGGGGAACGGATTGTAAAGGTCCCCGGTACGCAGGCCCGCTTCGACATGGCCGAAGGGAATCCGCCGGTAGAAACACGCCAGAGCGGCACTCATGACCGTGGTCGTGTCGCCTTGAGCCAGGACGACGTCGGGCTGCTCGGCTTGCAAGACGCTGTCGAGTTCCAGCAGCAGGCGAGAGGTCAGGGCCGCCAATGACTGGTTGGGACGCATGATGTCCAAGTCCAGGTCGGCCGTGATTGCGAAGCCGTCCAGGATCTGGTCCAGCAGGCCTCGGTGCTGGGCGGTGGCGAGCACCCGGCAAGCGATATTCCTTTCGGCCTGGAGCGCCTTGATCACGGGCGCCATCTTGATGGCTTCCGGACGGGTGCCTACGATGCACAGTACCTTGTGGGTCATGCCTTTTGATGTCCTATCTTGGTGGCAAGTGAGCGGGCTATCCGGTCCGCGTTGGCCATGAGGGTCAGCGTGTGAGACTTTTCGGTGAGTCTGGGCAAGCAGGCACCGTCGACAATATGCACGCCGGGCAAGCCGGCGACTTCGCCAAGGCGATCGGTCTGCCCGATCCGGGGCGTCGCGTGCATGGGCAGCGTGCCGGCATAGTGGATATCTGCCCCCGGCCTGCCGACGGTGAAGCTCATGGGCATCAACAGCGCGCCCATTTTCCAATAGATCCGGCGAAGCTTTGTCTCGGCAGTCTTCATGAGTCCGGGGAGTTCGGGATGCACGTGGCCGTTGATGCTCAACGAGCCATCGGGGCGCAACGCCGCCGTGTTGTGGGACAGGTGCCCGGGCAGGAAGAGGTTCCCGACGACGCAGGCACTGAGCAGGTTTTTCAGCAACTCGATGCTGTAGCGTTTGCTCAGGGGGATCCGGTTGACAAACTCGGTCATGGGCAAGCCTGTGGTGTTGAATGTCGAGCCGAAAGCCGTCGCACCGGCCGTCAGCGCCAGGGTGAAGGATAGCTGGCCCAAGCCAAATGCCGGCGCCCTCGGGGTGCCGAGCATTTTTGGCAGCCACAGCAGGAAGGCCGCTGTCGGCGATGACAGCAGCGGTATCGGGGCCGAATGATTCAAGCCCTTGAGGGCGAGTCGGGTCGAGGCCAGGGTACCCGCCGCCAGCAGCAGGCGTGTACCGCAGAAGCGCCGGGAGGAGCGATGATGGGTGACCGCCCATGAACCGTCCTGTTTCTGCAGATCCTCCACGAGGAAATCCTGGACGTGCTGGAATCCCGGGTACTGCTTGAGTTTTTGCAGCTCTTGCGACGCGCTGTACAAGGCTTGGTTGTTACAGCCCCACAAGCAGTTTCCCGACAGGTCGCAGGCCTTGCGCGTGTCCAGGGGCTGGCTCAAGACGGCGACCCTGGAGCGGCCAAGGCGAAACCCCTGCTCGGGATACGCCGAACGCCGCCGGGCGTACTGATCGAGCAAGCGTTGGTGCAGGGCATCCAGCGGCAGCGGCGGTTGCGACCACTCATCGAGGCCGAAATAGCTTGAAAGGTCGTCGTCGATCCGGCCACTGATGCCGATCCGGCGGGCGACGGTTTCGTAGGACGCTTGCATCTCGGCATGATCGATGGGCAGCCCGGCTAAGTCGCTGGCACCCAGCGTTGCCACGCCGCAGCCCCAGGCATTGGACAAGCCGCCGGTGGCCAGGGAGCCGACGCCGATAAAGTTGTCGGCCTCGATGCGATTGCCGGCGCTGAATCCTTCGAAGACATGGGCGTGGATCGGTGTCTTCAGCTTGGGCGATACCGCGTCCAGTTGGTTCAAGGCGTGGAAGTTATCGCCAATCATCCATTTCCACTGATGCGCGTCGTTGGCCCTGGCGCTGAGGAACGGGCGGGTTGGCAGCACCGATGAACCGATGCTGGCCTGGGCATCGATCATGAGGACTTTCAGGCCCGCCTTGACCAACGGATAGGCCGCCGACGTCCCGGCCGGGCCACTGCCGACGATGATCACATCGAATTCAGGCTTCACGGTGGGCTTCACTTTCACGCAACAGCTGGCGAGCAAAGGGCCGGCCTGACATCGCCGCTAGTTTCCACACCAATGCTTTGATCGCGGTGAGCCCCAGCGCAACCAGCGTGGCGACAGGGCTGCGCGATTGTTGAACACCGAGAAACACCTGGGCGCCCTGGGGGCTGGCTTCGGCGATAGCGAGTGCAACCTGCAGGCGCCAGGCCAGCGCCTGGCCGTCGGGCTTGCCCAGGACGCCGGGGGTGTCCAGCAGCGTCAGGAGTATCGGCCAGCTCATCAGCAAGCGTGAGCTAACGACGGGGCGGGTTTTCCCCCCACGCTCCAGTGCCCTGACATAGCGACTGACCAGGCTTCTTTGCGGCGGGCGTTTGAGCAGATAGTTCAAGAGAACCGTGGCTTCCTGGAGAAGCCCGCGACGTTGCCCCCGGCCGGAGCGATGCATGCCGTGGGCGAGCGGGCGCAGTTGAACGCCGAGTTTTTGCAGGGAACGCTCACTGTCCATGGGCGGCAGGTGGATGAGGGAAAAAATCCGCTCCAGGCCCAGCTTCGCGCCCATGGAGTGCCCCAGCAACCGACGCAACAGCCTGAGCAATACCACCGGCAGGGGAATTGGCAGGCGAACGGCACGGACCCGGTGCGCTGCAATCGCCCCCAGGAAGCGGTCGAAGGCAATCGGCTGCACGGCGCCCAGGTTGAGGATCTCGGCACGAATGTCGTCCCGCTCGACGACGGCCAATATCGAGGCCGCGAGGTCATCGACATGGATGGGTTGTATGCAAGGCGCTGGCCAGAGAATCGGAATGAACGGACTTCGGCGAACCAGCCCCGACAGCAGGCCAAAGAGCCCGCGTTCGGGACCACCGTACACTTGGCCGGGGCGGATCACGGTGCCCTCGGCAGCCAGCACATGCTGTTCGATGCGCCACTTGGTCCGGCCATAAACGCTCGGGGCCGTGGGCTCGGCGGTTTGGCTGGAGATGAAGATGAACCTGGCCGAGCCTTGTTGGGCGCAACGGATTAGCGCCAGGGCCGCGTTGACTTCATCGTCCGCGTCGTTGTCGGCACCGGTCGAGGTGTCGGCCGCCAAATGGATCAGCGCCTGAGTGCCGGCCGGGCATTCGGGCGCCGGGCCCCGCAGGTCATAAGGAAGCCAGGCATAGGGGGCAGGGCCCGGGTGGCGTGTGGCGCAAATGACCTCGTATCCCCTTGCCGTTGCGAGGGCGGACAAATGTTGCCCGATGTAGCCTGTCGCGCCGGTTATCAATAGCTTCATGGTCATGCGCCTTCGGCTCGGTCAGTGGGGGCCGGCGGGGGCGTAGTGGAATGAAACACGAACAGTTTGCTGATCCAGTAGGTCAGGGCCACGCAGATCACGTCGCAGACAAATTTCACCGGGGCAGGGCTGTCGACGACATACAGCCCCACGCTGAACAGCGCTGAAGCGACCGGGATATTGATGGCGAGCAACGAAAAATAACGCAGCGCTTGCGCCTTGCGGCTGCCGTGGGTCGACTGGAACGTGAAGTGTCGATGCAAAAAGAACGCGAACACCCCGGCCACGCCTTTGCCGGCAATGTTGGCCAGGACGGGGTGACCGTCGACCAGCGCGATCAACAGCAAAAAGGCACCCATGTCCAATGCATAGGCCATGACCTGGATGGCGCCATAGCGGATAAAGGTCAAGACGTCCTCCGGATCACCACGATGTGATGCAGCGCCAATACCCGTCTCAACGGATGCAGCAGTTTTTCAACGACCTGGAGCACGGGGATCAGCGCGTCAGGCAGCAACTGGCGAAAATTCAGGCCGCCGGAAACCAGGTAACGCAGATAGTTGCCGCAAATTTCCTGATGAACGATTTCCAAGCCCGGGTACTTGCGCTCGAACGCCTGTCTGTCGCGCACGAAGACGATGTAGCTGAGGGCCTGGTTGGCGCCGTTCATGGGGCCAGTCGAGGGTGTTTCCCAAGACGGGAAGTGCATGTCGAAGCCTTCGGACTTGAACAGGCGTTTATAGAGAAAAGCGGCAAAGGGTCCGTGAAAGGGCTCGATCAAAATGGCGCCGCCGCCGACCTTGAGCGTTCTTTCCAGCTCCGTGAAAAATTGCTCGGGGTGAGGAAAGTGATGAAAACAGTTCTGGCCATAAAAGGCCCTGACAGAATGATCGTCCAGGCTCATTGCTTCGGCATTGAGCGCCATGTCCAGTTGCTCGGTGGCGACAATGTCCGTGGCCAATACTTCTGGGTACGAATCGCGCATGGGCGCGATGCCCGCCCCCAACTCCACGTCAAGGCCTTCGACCTTGAAGTAGCGGTCTGCCAGGCGATGAAACCCGTGGTGAAATTCCACGAAGACTTCCCGCAGCATTCGCTTGCGTTCAAGCACTTTACCGTGAAGTTCGAGGCGTTCGTTGCCATCGACATCCAAGGTCTTGAGCGACGGGTCGGATAAAAAATCTCTTAGCGCTTTAATGAGTTTTCTTCCCGCAATGACGTTGCTTTACCACGCCTGGATTGCCGTGGCCGGCTGGGTACCGAGGCGATGTCGTAACCGAGGAACGCCATGATCAGCTGCAACCCCATGAGCATGGGTAGGGCGCTGAGCATCACGGTACCGGCGGGCGTCGCGACGCTATTCTGCGCCGACTCATACCAGTGATAACTGCCGAAGAAGATGCCGAACAACAACATCAGAATGCCGATCGGCAGCTCGATCGACGCCAGGGACATGTCGCGTAAATAGTAGTTGTAGAGCACGCGCTTGGTGAAATTGCGCAGGTGCTTGAACAGGAATTCGCCCACGATCTTCGAAATCTTGAGGTGGCTGACTTCGTCGCCGTAGCGGGCCTCCATGGGAATGTCCACCACGACGGCGCGCACCGTGTTCAGGCGGAACAGAATGTCGGTCTCGAAAAAATAGCGCTGGCTGACCTTGTCCAGGGGTAGCAGCCGGGCGACGTCACGGTGGATCGCCGTGTAGCCATTGGTAGGGTCGAACAGATCCCAGTAACCCGTCGACAGTTTGGCCATCAGCGATAACACGGCGTTGCCGAACAGGCGCAGCCGCGGCATCGATTGCACTTCTTCCAGATTGAAAAATCGATTGCCCTTGGTGTAGTCGGCTTCACCCGCCAGGATCGGCTCGATGAACAGCGGGATCAGCGTCGGGTCCATCTGACCATCCCCGTCGACTTTGACGATGATACTGGCACCGTCGGCGAGGGCTGCCCGATAGCCGGTCATGACCGCACCACCGACGCCTTTGTTGACGTCATGGGGCAGCACTTTGACCCGGGCGTCGCTGCAGGAGGCCTGGACATGCCCGCCTGATCCGTCCGGGCAGGCATCGTCGATGACATAGATGCGCCAGACCTCCGGCCCTATGGCGTCGATGACGCCGACAATGTGCGCGGTGACCCGATAGCTGGGGATGACGACGGCGACTCGCTGTTCATCCGTGAAAAGCTCGGTTTTTGAGTTCATCGATATCGCCCACTATTGCCTGAATGAAAGTGACCTGAATGCCACGGGAGTGTCGGTATGCCCGGACGCATAGATGATCGCGGACGTGGCATTCGCAGGGGCAACGACGCTCATTTCATGGGTCTCCCATTGCGTGGTGCAGTCAAATGTCTCGATGCTGGCGGTGATGAAATCGCCTTGGTCGTCCATCCAATTGGTCTGGATTCTGCCGGTGGTGGCGGTCGTTGCGCAGCGTGCGGACACGCTGTTGATGTACGTCAGGCCCGGTGTCACTTCGACCCGCTGCGTGGCCGGTGTGTTGACGTTGACGGTCAGGATCTTGCGCGCCGCGTCATACGCCGAGGGTGAAGTCAGGCTCCAGCCTTCGAGGCTGGACAGCTCCGGGTTGAGCAGGTGTTCATCGTGCGTGACGTTGAGTTTGCGCAGGTCCAGGTCACCCAATCTGGCAGACGACGTGGACACAGCGAGCAGCCGATCGAGAGGCGCCTGGGGAAGGGATTTTAGGTCAATCAGCAGCCAGTTCACCTGACGCTGGCGCAAGCGCTGGGTGAGCGCCGAGGGTGAGGCCGCCGCCTCGAATTCGTTTTTCCACTTCAGGTTGTACCAGGATGCGTAAAGGGCATCGCCGTGCAAACCGGCCATCAGCGGCGACGCAAAGACCGCCACGGGCTGATCACCGCTGTTCAAGGCGTTGACGGTATCGACCATTTTCCGGATAGGCAGGCGTTCCAACAGATAGGCCTCCCGACCTGCCTGGCTCAACAGCGCCGAGGGGCTGATGTCGCCGTAATAAGTCGCGGCCTGAATGAAGCGGGTATTGGTCAGGACCAGCAGGGCACCGGCGACGATGGCGAGGCTGCGGGGGAAAACCCTGGCGTCGGAGAAGGGCAGGGCCAGGATCACCGAAAACAGCGCGAAGGACGGGAACACATAACGCAGGTAGGCCGTTGAGTGGAACGTCGTGAACATCGCGCCGGCGCCAACCAGGAGAATGCACAGGGCTTTTCTGTTGCCGCTCAACAGCACGGCGACGGCGGCCGTGGGCAGCAACAGCCACTGGAAACCGGCCGCACCGACGCGCCCTTCGATGAACTGGGGCGACTTGAAAACCATTCGATAGAGGGTATCCCAGGTCATCCCGGTACCGAACGTGGCCGGCGGTTCGAAATTGATGTCGGGCCAGAGCGGCGAATGGAAGATGGCGTTGAAAAACGGGAACACCGGGTTGCCGGTCAAGACCCCGGCGCAGAGGTAGGGAGTGGCGCCGGCCAGTATCAGGCCGGCACTGCCCAGCAGGAGCGTCTTGACGATGCCTGGCACAACCCAGGCCTTGAAGTGCACCAGCAGGATCACCAGCAGGACCGGCAGGATGCTCAGCGTCACGGCCTTGGTCGCCAGGGCGAAGCCCAGCAGGACGCCGGCCAGGAGCAGTTGCGACAGGCGCTCCCTGGGATCCGGCGTGAAGCTTGTGACCTTCAGGATCGCCAGGGTGCCGGCCAGCATGAAGGCGGTCCACGCCGACTCGATATGCAGGCTGCTGCTTTCGGCGAAGGCGAGGGGCGTTGAGAGGAAGATCAGGCTTGCCCAGCGGGCACTGGTGGCAGAGCCTCCGGCCCAGAGGGTCATGTTGCGGATCTGCCACGCCAGCAGCAAGGTGAATGCGCTGTTGCTCAGGCGCGCTGCCGTTTCGCCGGCCAGCATATAGACGATGCTGTAGATCCAGTCGGCCAGCATGGGCATGACGGCCCACACATAGGTGCTGGCATCGAATGACCATTGATGTCGCTGGGCCAGGTGGGAAGGGACGAAGAGGTGCATGGCCAACGCGTCATGCCCGACCTCCGGCATGAAGGCGACCAGCACGTAAAGGCAGGCAAAGCCGCCGATCAGGACGTCAAGCCCGGTCTGGAGGGGTGTTTGTGCTGAGCGGGTGGCCTGGATGTGCCGCAGCAGTTCACGCCATGACCCGGTGACGTGCTTGTACCCCAGTAGCAGCGGCAGCGACAGCATCGCGCCATATAGCCAGGGGTAGTTGATCGGCCAATACGCGGCCAGGCCCGTTAGCGTACCGAACGTACCGGCACCTACCAGCAGATGGACACTCCAGTCGGCAGAGGCTGCTTGCCCGAGCATCCACCTGCCGAGCACCGTGGCAGACAGCGCGAAGACTACGACCACTATCACCGGCCAAGCTTGCGCGCAGGCAACGGCCAGGCACGCCAGTAAACCCAGGCAAAGCATGAGCGGTGGCTTGCGAGTGAAGACGGTGAGGACGGCAAGAACTGCCACTGACAGCAATATCGTCCGGCTACTGCTGTTCATGGACGCCAGTTCAAGCGTCGAAAAACCGTATACACCGACCACCGCACTTACCAGCAGAACCAACAGCACTACTGCATATTTGAGGCTGAATCTGGGCAAAATATCGTCTCGGCTAAAGGGACAACACTGTCCATTAAGGCAAACCAAAGATTCGTGGCGAGGGAGCTTGCTCCCGCTGGGCTCTGTAGGAGCTGGCGAAGCCTGCGATCTTTTGATCTTTCACTTGGGATTCAAGTGTCCGGGGAAAGATCGCAGCCTCGCTTCGCTCGACAGCTCCTACAGGCCCAGCGGGAGCAAGCTCCCTCGCCACACATTCATCTGCTCCCTTGAGTAAATAGCGTTGCATGCGAAGAACGTTCAGGCGTCTCGGTACGTGTGCGGGACCCAGGATCCCCACTTGCTTTCGTAGATCGCCCGGTTCTTTTCGAAAAGTGCCTGTTTTTTCCTGGCACCCAAGGTGTTGAACGACGCAGACAAATGGTGATGAACGAAAACATCTTCGGCACAGGCCGCGCGCATGCCACGACGCTGTACGCGGCGGCAATAGTCGTCATCCTCGAAAAACCCGAGGCCGTACTCTTCGCACAGGCCACCGATCTGCTCGTAGGTCGAGCGCGGGAACATCACGCAGAAAAACGCCAGGGTGTTGATCTCGAACCACTCGCCCATGCGGGCGCGGGTCATTTGCGCGGCTTCGGCGGGCATGTCTTCTATCCGCTCATAGCGGGTGCTGACTTTGGCCTCATTGCCGATGTTGTTGGTGATCGGGCCAATGATGCCGATCTCCTTGTGGTCTTGCAGGTGGCGGATCAAGCCTTTGATCCAGCCGGCGGTGACGACCGTGTCGTTGTTCAGGATAACCAGGTAGTCGCCGCTGGCCGCGGCGAGGCCCAGGTTGTTGCCGGCGGCGAATCCTTTGTTGTCCTGGTTGAGGATCACGATCCGGTCTGGATGGCCGTCGGCCCAGGCAGTGAGGAACGCCGGGGTCTGGTCGCTGGAGTGGTTGTCGACGACGATGATTTCAAGGTTCGGGTACTGGCTCTGGGTCAACAGGCTGTCGAGGCAGGCCTTGGTCAGTTCGAGGTTGTTGTAGGTCAACACCACGACGCTGACTTTGGGCACGGGCAATGTCGCGATGGCCTCGCGCAAGCTGGCGGCCCGATGCTGCCAGGTCTGGCCCCGGGCAAACGACTGACGTGCCGCCAGCGTGGCGCTGTCCTCCGGCAGTGCGCCCAGGACACTGCGCAGGGTCGAGATGAACTCAGTCGGCTCTTCAACCGCCCAGACCAGTTTGCCAAACTGGCTCAACTCCGGCAGTTTCACCGACACCACCGGTTTCCCCGCGCTCAGGTATTCATAGACCTTGACCGGGTTGGTGGCGAGGGTCAACGGCATGACCTTGAACGGAAGCAGGCAAACGTCCATGGCGTGGAGGTAGTAGGGCAGGGCGGTATACGGGACTTCACCTTCGAGGACCACATTCGGGCAGGCCTTGAAGTGTTTTTTCGCCTGGACGATGTCACTGCCGATCAACAGGATCAGGTGCTGCGGAAAGGATTGGGCGACGCGTTTGACCAGGTCCAGATCGAACCATTCGGCAATGACGCCGTAGTAACCGATGATCTTCCTGTTGCCGGGAGCCCGGTAGACCTTGTCGGGACGTCGGCTGAAGAAACCGAACTCGCAGGCGTTGCGGATCACCTCGACGTTGCGGTTTTCCCGCTTGCCGTGTTGTTCGATCCAGTCGGATGTCGCCACCAGCAGATCGGCCCGGCGCATCAGGGCGATTTCCAGGTCGAGCAGTTCCTGGGCCACGTTGCCGAAGCCTTCATGATGATCCATGCAGTCATAGACCAGCGTGGCGTTGGGGACACGCCTGGCCAGCGGAAACCAGTAGGCGTGCTGGACAATGCAATCCACGGCATCGACGTTCGCCGCTTGCAGGAGCATCGCCAGGCCTTCGCACAACTGGCGGATCGCGGCCGCTGACGGCGGGGCATGATAAATGGCCGGTGCACCGAGCACCTTGAAACGGATCTGGAACAGCCGGTTGGAGCCCTCCAAGGGCTCTGCTTCGAAGCCGGGGGCCTCGTCGTCGATGAAATTGTTCGAGATATAAAAAGTCGTTTGTCCGGCCCGGGCCAATTCCTTGGCCAGGTTTTGTGGGCGTTGGATGCGAAAGTGCCAGTCGATTACGCCGAACATCAGGATCGTGGGCTGCCCGAGGCTGGACGGTACTGCGAGGTTGACCGGCGGTGGCAGAGGTTGCAGCGCAAGACTGGCGTCTGTCGATGATTCGCCGGGTGTCGCCGTGCCGGGTTTCAACCAACTTCGAAGCCGCCGCGCCAGTTTGCTTTTCTGCTGTGCGGGGAGTGGCAACCAGGCGTAGACCCGACGCGATAATTTATACAATTGCTTGCGTATCGAATAACGCAGCGGAGCGCGTTCGATGGCGTTGCCCCAGTCGGAAAGCTTGAACAGCTCGGCTTGCTTGGCCGCCAGTTGGGCACGCAGATCCACCGCCCAATCGGAGAGCACGACTGCCTCTTTTTCTTTTGTTTGGATTAATGCCTCGGCGTCCTTGAGGCGCTGTTCGGCCACCCGCAATTGCTCGCGCAGCCGCCCGGTCTTGCCTTCTTGGAGCGACAGACGGGTGCGAAGCGCTTTCGAACCAAGGTTCAGTTGTTCGATAAGCCGATCTCGATTCTCGATTTCCTTGACCAACTGTAAGGTTTCAATGGTTCTGGATTGTGTTGAGCGAGTCAGTTGGTCAATGCAATCAACAAGACGGTTGATCTGGTCCATGCGGTTTTCTGGTCCTTTGGTCAATACGGCGACGCACACTCGGTCCTTCAGGAACGATGTGTGCGTCAATCACCAGCCAGGCTCCCGCCGTGGCATGAATCAGCATAGCGGGTACTGGGCGGGGCGCCATGTAACAGTGTCAGATGACGTCGGCAAAGCCTTTGCGGGTCCGCTGGAACCAGGCAAACCCGGCGCAGGCAATCAGCACGGAAATGGCCGAATAAGCCGCCAGGTACTCCCAATGCGGCGGCCGCCCCCAGAACAGCACATCGCGAACCATTTCCACCGGCAGCGTCAGTGGGTTTGCCTGCAACGCGGCCTGATAGCTCTGCGGAAGCGTCGAGAGCGGATAGAAAATCGGCGAGAGAAACAGCATCGCCGTGATGATGATGCCGATGAACTGGCCGATATCACGCAGGTAGACGCTGATCGAGGCGAGAAACCAGGAGAGACCCAGCGTCATCAGCACCAAGGGGAAAAGCACCAATGGCAATAGAAGGGCTGTTGCCGGTGGCGTTCCGAACAGGACGATATAGAAGATCAGCCAGGCCAGGACGCTGACAGCCATGTGGAACAGCGCTGCGCCGAGCGACACCAGGGGCAGGGTTTCCAGTGGGAAGACGATCTTCTTGACGTAGTTGGTATTGGCCAGCACCAGGCCTGGCGCACGGTTCACGCATTCGGAAAACAGGTTGAAGACCAACAGGCCCGCGAACAGCACCAGGGCGAATTCGCTCTTGGACTCACCGCCGCCCGACCAGCGGGCCTTGAAGACGACACTGAACACGAATGTGTAGACCACCAGCATGAAAACCGGTGTGAAGAACGACCATAAGACGCCGAGCATCGACCCCTTGTAGCGACCAATGACTTCTCTGCGGATCAATACGTAGATCAGGATTCGATTGACCAGGACACTCTTGATCATGGCGGTGGGGGACGTGCTGAACGACTGCATTGGTGCTTGATCCTTAAGGCAATATTCGGATGCTCTCTGAGTCGCGTCCTCATTGGAGGGTAGACCACGTGCAGGTTCATTCGAAGTTTTTTTCCCCATCTGTGCTTAACTCTTTCGCAGTGCCCAGCGAAGGACTGATTGAGTAGCACCGCATTAATGGCCGTGATTCATGGAAGGGTTTTGCCGATGTCGTTTGAAGTGGCCATCCGTGCCGAAAACCTGAGCAAGTGTTATCAGATTTATGATGCGCCCAAGGACCGTCTATTGCAGATGCTGGTGCGCGGCAGGAAGCGGTTCTATCGCGAGTTCTGGGCCCTGGACGATGTTTCCCTGACCATCGCGAGGGGGGAGACCGTCGGTATCATCGGCCGTAACGGCAGCGGCAAATCCACCTTGTTGCAACTGATCTGCGGGACGTTGATGCCGACCCGGGGCAGTGTCCAGGGCAATGGCCGGATTGCGGCGTTGCTCGAGCTGGGGTCCGGTTTCAACCCGGAGTTCACCGGTCGCGAAAACGTCTATGTGAATGCGGCGGTGCTGGGCTTGAGTCGTTCGGAAATCGACGCTCGTTTCGATGACATCATCGCCTTCGCCAATATCGGCGACTTCATCGACCAGCCCACCAAGATCTATTCCAGCGGGATGCTGGTACGGTTGGCCTTCGCCGTTTCGGTCTGTGTCGAACCGGAGATCCTGATCGTCGACGAGGCCCTTTCCGTTGGTGATGCCTCTTTTCAATTCAAATGCCTGAACCGGCTGGAAGAACTGGCTGCCAAAGGCACGACGTTGCTGTTCGTTTCCCATGACATGAGCATGGTCAAGCGCTTCTGCCACCGAGTCATCTACCTGCGCGCAGGCCGGGTCGTGGCCAGCGGCTCAGCCGATGAAATGGCCGAGCTGCACTTGCTCGACATGCGGGACGAGCAACGTCGCTGGGCCAGTGGCGGCGTCATACCGGTGACGCGCAAGTCATTCATGGGCGGGCAGGAGGGGATGGCCTTCGGGACCGACGAGGGGCACATCAGCGCTGCCTGCTTCACCAACACCCAGCAACTTTCGTCCAGCTACCTGTATGGGGACGATATCGAGATTCGCGTCGAGGCGTTGCTGCATGAATCGATCACGCAACCGAACATCAGCTTCACCATTCAAGAGGCCAGGCTGCTGGTGATCGGCGGGGGCAACTTCGCACTGCAACCCAGCCCGCCCGAAAACGGCTGGCGGCGTGCGGCGATCACGGTGCGCTTCCCGGCCAACCTCGCCGAGGGGCGCTATCATGTCACGCTCAAGCTGTTGCACGGCGCGACGGAAGACACCTCGCAACTGATCGAAAAGCAGGTCGCCCCCTTGGCGTTCGACATGTTGCCGAACCACAAGAACTTTTTGGGCATGGTTGACCTGGGGTTGCAGCGGATCGACCCTCGACCGGTTGCGACGCCTCCCAAGGTCTGCGCGGCTCAAGGAGAACAGCTGTTGACGGAGCACCCGGACACGCGCACGTGGCAGGTTGCCATATTCGGCACCTTTGACGTGGAGAACTACGGCGATCTGCTGTTTCCGATCATCGCCGAGGCGGAGCTGACCCGGCGCTTGGGTTCTGTCAACCTGCATCGGTTTTCCTACCACGGGAAAACCCGACCGCAATGGCCTTATGCGGTGACGTCGCTGACGGAGTTGCCCCATGTCGCGGCGAGCCTGGATGGGGTCTTGATCGGCGGTGGTTTCCTGATCCGCTTCGATAAAGTCGTTGCCCACGGCTATGGTCCGACAACTGCCGATATCCACCACCCCACCGGTTATTGGCTGACCCCGGCGCTCATCGCGCTGCAACACGCGGTCCCGGTCATATGGAATGCCCCCGGGATGCATTGCAACGGTATTCCCGACTGGGCCAGGCCGCTATTGAAAATGACCCTTGAGCAGAGCCAGTACGTGCGCGTGCGAGATGCACTGTCGCGCGATTCCCTCGCCACGCTGACTCAACAGGCCGAGATCGAAGTGCTGCCCGATACCGCGTTTGGCTTGCCCCGCTTGATCGATGAGCAGCAACCCTCGGCCGAGTTCATTGGCCTGCGCGAACGGGCCGGGCTGACTGGGCCCTACATCGTGATCCATGCCATTCACGTGGTGGAATCCTTTATAAAACTGTTCGAAGACCACGCCGAGGCATTCCAGGGCTATCAGTTCCTGGTGGTGCCGATTGGCCCCGTCCTGGGGGACGATCCGTCGGTCATTGCCGGGCGCCTGCCGGGGGCCGTTACCTTGTCGTTCTGGCCAGAGCCATTACTGATGGCGGAAATTCTCAGCCAGGCCCAAGCGGTCATCGGCCATAGCTACCACCTGGCGATCACCGCTTTGGCGTTTGGCGTCCCGGTGTTTTGCTCGGCGGACCTGACCACGGGCAAATACACGGCGCTGGCGGGGTTCGACTCGCTTCACGCGTTGCCGGACGTGGCGACGGTCGATCCGCAATGGTTTCTCGCCCGTGTGGGCAAGACCTGTCCATCGCCCGCGGCGCGTGCGGCGGCGGATCAGTTGGTCGAGCATTGGGACCGGGTCGCGGCGATCATTCGCCAGGGTAAAACGTCGTCGCAGCCGGTGTTGGGAGCAT
This sequence comes from Pseudomonas sp. OA65, assembly GCF_017498305.1. Lineage (NCBI taxonomy): Bacteria > Pseudomonadati > Pseudomonadota > Gammaproteobacteria > Pseudomonadales > Pseudomonadaceae > Pseudomonas > Pseudomonas sp. OA65. Next base: position 3,383 of record NZ_JAGDEZ010000008.1, on the reverse strand, counting down.
TTCTACAGCATTTGCCGAATCTGCTCGAAGCCGGGGCCGAGGGCCATGACCCAGTGCCGGCTGAATGGCCGGCAAGCCCCGTCGTGTCAGAGCCAGAGCCAGAGCCAGAGCCAGACAGCATCGAACCGACGCAGAACCTGGCAACCCAGGCGCTTGCCCAGCAACATCGGATCGTCCAGCTCAGCCAGCAACTGGCCCTCAGTGACGCCAGGATGCTTGAGTTGCAGAACTCCAATTCATTCCGAATGACCGCACCACTGCGTTCCATCGCCCGTGGTATCCGAAACCTGACAGCGAACAAGAACCGACAATGCTAGATCTCTCTCGTCTCACACCAGCGGCGCTACAGGCTCATCCATTCTCATGGGCGGAAATTGGCGGCTTATATTCGGTCGAGGATGCCGCCGCGTTGGCGGCGTCCTTTCCTCATGATCACTTCAAGACGGTGAGTGGTTATGGTGGTGAGAAAAACTATGACTATGAGGCGCGGGCCCTGGTGAGCATGGGCGCTCCTACCATCGCATTTCCCGAAGAACTGAGCGAGGCGTGGTTGCGACTGGCACAGGACCTCGGCTCGGCCGCCTATCGAGAGGCCATGTCGGAGCTGACCGGGATTGATCTGCGCAGCGTACCGATGGAGGTCAACGTCTTTCATTACGGCCCCGGGGCGAGCCTGGGCGCCCATCCGGACCTGCCCGACAAACTGGTCACCCATATCCTGTACTTCAATGCGTCCTGGGACCGCAACGACGGCGGCTGCCTGACCATCCTGCACCGCAACGATCCCACCGCCGTGGCGGCCGAGATCGAACCACTGGTGGGCAATTCGGCGATCCTGGTCCGCTCGGATAACTCCTGGCATGCCGTCACTCCCGTGGTGAATGGCTGCCAATCTTCCCGCCGCAGCCTGACGGCAACGTTCTACCGGCCGGGCTCCGTCAGTTCCATGTGGCCGCCGGGTGACAGCACGCCGTTGCATGGGTACCCACGTGCTTAAACTCGACAGTGCCTTGATCGACCGCGATGCCGCGTTGGCTCAACGAGACGCGGCCATCAACGAGCGCGATATCGCCTTGGCGAAAGTCGACTTCCTGCAAAACACCCGTTCGTGGCGTTTCACCCGACCCCTGCGCTCACTGTTTCGCGTGATGCGCTATGGGTTTGCCGCCACCCAGGAATTTCCCGAAACGGCCGCGGCAATCGTCTACCCGGCCGCACCGGAGCCGTTGCCGAGCGTTTCGGTGGCGCCTGATTTCGCCACGAAAGGGCGCCTGGATATTCTCTGCTTCGCCAACATCGAGTGGGCCGCACGCTTCCAGCGACCGCAGCAGTTGATGAGCCAGTTCGCGAACAATGGTTATCGGGTGTTTTATATCGTCCCCTCCGTTGTGCCGGAGCAGGGACGGCTCTATCGATTGGCGTCGGTGGCGCCCAATATCTTCGAAGTGGCACTGCAGCGTGACGCGCAAGAGGCGTATTACGAAAAAACAGTGACGCCCGAGAATCATCAAGCCTTGCTGCGAGCCCTGGCTGCGCTGGTCGCCGACATGCAGATCAGAACTGCCCTCTCGGTGGTGCATATCGCTTACTGGACCCCCGTGGCCCTCAGCCTTCGCGCCGTGCATGGCTGGCGCATTCACTATGACTGCATGGATGACTGGGATGGCTTTCCGAACATCGGCGAACAGCTGCTGAGTGAGGAAAAGACTCTGGTTGCCCAGGCCGACTTGGTGACCGTCTCCGCCACGTTGCTTTACCAGAAATGGTGCGCCCATAACCCACGCTGCGTACTGGTGCGAAACGCGGTGGATTTCGCTTTTTTTCGGCAGCACTGTTTTACCAATGATGTATTGAGTGGGCTTGTCGGGCCTGTCATTGGTTACTACGGCGCCCTGGCCCAGTGGCTTGATTATCCCTTGCTGGCGGCGCTGGCGGACCGGCGGCCAGCGTGGAACTTCGTCCTGGTGGGGGATATTTTCGTCGAGGATCTGGCGGGCCTCGAGCACAAGCCCAATGTGCAGTTGTTGGGCCACAAGCCGTACTCGCACATGCCGCTTTACCTGGATCATTTCGATGCCTGCCTGATTCCCTTCAGGCTCTACAACGTGACGCATGCGGTTGATCCGGTGAAGTTCTACGAATATATCAGCGCAGGCAAACCAGTGATCTCTACGCCACTGACGGAGATGAGCCTTTATAAAGACCTGCTGTACTTCGCCACCGGAGTCGATGAGTTCCTCGAGCAGATCGAGCGTGCCTTGGCCGAACGCGACCTGGCCCTGTACAAACGGCGCGTGGAACTGGCTCGGGCCAATGATTGGAAGGATCGATTCAATAGCATGCACCTCGCTATCGTCGGCCTTTACGAAAAAGTCTCCATCGTGCTCGTGACGTACAACAACCTCAACCTGACCATTCAATGCGTCAACAGCATTCTGCGTAACACCACCTGGCCCCATTACGAGCTCATTGTTGTCGACAATGGCTCGGACGATGGGACAGGTGACTATCTTGAAGGCCTGCGCCAAGAGGTGCCGAGCGCGAAGATCATCCTCAACCCGGACAACCGCGGCTTTGCCGCAGCGAACAACCAGGGTTTGCGCGAAGCCGATGGTGACGTCCTGCTGCTGCTCAACAACGACACGGTCGTGCCCGGCGGTTGGCTGGACCCGCTGGTCAGGCATTTACGCGATCCGAGTATCGGCTTGGTCGGGCCGGTCACGAATGCGGTCGGCAACGAAGCGAAAATCGAGATTTCCTACACCGACATCCAGCAAATGCAAGCGTTTGCAGACCGTTACACCGACGCCCGAAAGGGACGCTCGTTCGATATTTCGATGCTGGCGATGTTTTGTGTCGCCTTTCGCCGCAGCGTCCTCGAAGAGGTGGGGTATCTGGATGAGGCGTTCGGTATCGGAATGTTCGAGGACGACGACTACAGCCGTCGCGTGCAGGCGGCCGGCTACCGCACGGTCTGTGCCGAAGATGCGTTTATCCACCACTACGGGCAGGCCTCGTTCAGGAAGCTGATCGCCAGTGGCGAGTATCAGGCCCTCTGGGACAAAAACCAGGCGTACTTCGAAAGCAAATGGGGTGCTTGGCAAGCCCATGTTCATCGCAACGAGCCGGGGGAGAAGGGTTAGGCCGTCATGGGCCATCACCTTCAACCTCTTCGTCGACGGTAATGCCGCCATCGCGAGCAGGCTCGCTCCCACAGGGTTTACCGTTGATCAATCTGTGGCGTGATGGCTGGGTAGCTTTTGTGGCGAGGGAGCCCCCGCCGCGTCTTCGACGCTGCGCTGTCGCGCAGCAAACAATTATTCGGCCTAAGATAGGAGGTGCGCGCAGGACAGAGGCCGTAGTTATCACTGGCGTGTTCGCAC
>NZ_JAGDEZ010000089.1:0-4530 GCF_017498305.1 Pseudomonas sp. OA65 | reverse complement strand
ACGGCAGCGTCGGCTCGTCAATGTCGCCGAGCATGTCGCGGAAAAACTGTTCGTGGGCCTCACGACTCACCCCCAACCGGGCCTGGGCCACGTAGTTGCGGTACGGCACCGAGGCCGGCAAGCGTTGCGCCTGACCGAGCATGTGCGCCTCGATTTCGGCCGACAGCACCGCCAGCGACGTGGCATCGTCCACCAGGTGGTGGAACAGCAGGATGCCCACCCAGCGCTGGTTCACCGTGTCTTGCGCATAAGCGACCCGCATCAACGGTGCTTGACGGATGTCCAGGCGATAGTGCCGGGGGTCGAAACGCTCATGCAACTGCGTGGCAATATCGTCGACCGCCGGATCCAGCACGACCGATTCAACCGCCAACCGGGCATCACGCCAGACCACCTGCACGGGTTCGGCCAGGCCTTCCCAAAGCACGCCCGTGCGCAGAATATCGTGCCGGGCGACGACAGCCTGCAACGCCTGGGTGAAATCGTCCATGCGGCTGAAGCTGTCGAAGGCGAACATCACATATTGCAGGTAGGGGTCGCCCTGGGCAGCGGCGAGGTGGTGGTACAAAATCCCTTCTTGAAGAGGCGCCAGGGCGTAGATGTCCTGAACGTTCGCCGCGCCACCGGGCACTGTCGCGACAATGTGTTCAATCTCATCCTGAGACAGCTCGGCCAGCGGCAACATGCCCGGGGTAATCCGTGTGCAGCCATCCGGGATGCCATTGGTCGGTACCACGACTTCGGTGTGCCCGCCGACCGAAGCAGCCAGCGCGGCCAGCGTCGGCTGACTGAACAGCACCCGCACGTCGGCACTCAAGCCGGCGTGGCGCATGCGCTCGATCATTTTTACGGCCAATAGCGAGTGGCCGCCCAGCTCGAAAAAGTTGTCGTGACGACCGATTCGTTCCAGGTCCAGCAGGTCTTGCCAGATCGCGGCGATGACGATCTCGGCCTCATCTCGCGGCGCTTCGTATTCGCGAGTCGCCACCGACGACTGATCCGGTGCCGGCAGCGCCTTGCGGTCGAGCTTGCCGTTGGTGGTCAGCGGGAACGAGGTCAATGTCACGAAGGCGCTCGGCACCATGTATTCCGCGAGCGAACCCAACAATTCGGTGCGCAGCTTGGCGGCCGACAGTTGCACGTCTTCGTTGGCAATCACGTAAGCGACCAGACGCTTGTCACCCGGCTCGTCCTCGCGAGCGATCAACACCGCCTCGCTGACCCCCTCGCAAGCCGCCAACGCCGCTTCGATCTCGCCCAACTCGATACGGAAACCGCGGATCTTCACCTGGTCGTCATTGCGGCCCAAGTACTCGATGCTGCCGTCGGCCAACCAGCGGCCAAGGTCGCCCGTCTTGTACATCCGCGCGTTCGGCTCGACGCTGAACGGGTTGGCGAGGAAACGCTCGGCGGTCAGTTCGTCACGGTTCAAGTAGCCGCGACTGACACCCGCACCGCCCACGTACATTTCGCCGACCACGCCCACCGGTACCGGCTCGCGCTGGGCGTCGAGGACGTACAGTTGCAGGTCGGGAATGCGCTTGCCGATCGGGCTGACACCGGCCAACTGCGCGTCGGCCGCTTCGAGCGGACGGTACGTCACGTGCACCGTCGTTTCGGTGATGCCGTACATATTGACCAGTTGCGTCCGGGCATTGCCCTCGCGGGCATACCACGGCTTGAGGATGCCGGTTTCCAGGGCTTCGCCACCGAAGATCACCTGGCGCAGGCTGTGCTGCAGGTCGCTTTCACCCTGGGCCGCGATCAACTGGCGGAAGGCACTCGGCGTCTGGTTGAGAATGGTCACGCCTGCTTCGCACAGCAAGGCATAGCAGTCTTGCGGTGAACGACTGACCAGTTGCGGTACCACCAACAGGCGACCGCCATGGGTCAAGGCGCCCCAGATTTCCCAGACCGAGAAATCGAAGGCGAAGGAATGGAACAGCGCCCACACATCCTGCGGGCCAAATTCGAACCACGACTGGGTCGCTGAAAACAGCCGTGCGACGTTGCGGTGCTCGACCATCACGCCCTTGGGCAATCCGGTGGAGCCGGAGGTGTAGATCACGTAGGCCAGGTGCGACGAAGTCAGGCCTGGTACTTGAGGATTGGCCACGGCCTGGCTGTGTTGCGTCGGGCTGTCGAGGTCGATGACGCGCACCGCCTCCTCGGCCAGCAGGTCCCGGGTTGCGGCGTGTACCACGATTGCCACGGGAGCGCTGTCCTCGAGCATGTAGGCGATGCGTTCGGCCGGATAGGCCGGGTCCAACGGCACATACCCTGCACCGGCCTTGAGGATGCCCAGCAGGCCAACGATCATGTCCAGACCGCGTTCGACGCAAATCGCCACCCGGTCATCCGGGCGAATACCCAGGGGCAACAGACGATGGGCGACCTGGTTCGCTCGAGCGTTGAGTTCGCCGTAGGTCAGCGTCCGCTCTTCGAACGTCACTGCCACCGCGTCAGGCTGCGCCGAGGCCTTGGCTTCGAACTGGCGATGGATCAGCGCGTCATGGGCATACACTGCCTCCGTCTCATTCCAGCTTTCAAGTAATTGCTTGCGTTCGACCGACGGCAATATTGCCAGGCTGTGCAACGGCGCCTGCGGCGCATGCTCCAACGCATCAACCAGGTTTTCCAACGCCACCTGCAGATAGCCACAGACGCGTTGCGCACCGATCCGGGGCTCGACCTGCGCCGTCAGGCTGAAATCTTCACCCAGGTCATCGACGCTCATCGTCAGCGGATAATTGGTGCGTTCTTCGCCGCCCAGGGCCTCGATCCCTTGCCAGGCTGACGACGCTTGCAACGCAATGGGCTCGGCGACCGAATGGCGGTAATTGAGCAACGCGCTGAACAGCGGCGTCGGTGCCATGACGCCACTGCAACGCTGGGCCAACGCCAGGGAGGCGTGTTCATGGCCCAACAGGCCGGTCAGCCGGGCGTGGGTCGCCAGGACACCGTCGCGCACACTTTGCCCACCGACCTGTACGCCAATCGGCAAGGTGTTGATGAACATCCCCAAGGCCCGGTCGGCGCCTTCGCCGCCCTGCATTCGTCCCATCAGCACCGTGCCAAACACCACCTCGTCGCGCCCCGAAACGCGGCCCAATACCTGGGCCCAGGCCAAGTGATGCAAGGCCGCCGCGCTCACCCCCAGACGGCGGGCCTGGGTGCGCAGGCGTCGGCTCAAATCAGTCGCGAGACCCTGCCGGGCTTCCTCGACAAGGCTGCCATCGCCGCGTACATCCTGCAGGCCGAACGGCAGCGTCGGCTCGTCGATGGCACCAAGCATGTCGCGGAAAAATGCCTCGTGCGCTTCACGGCTCACGCCCAGGCAGGCCTGGGCCACGTAGTTGCGATACGGCACCGCCTCGCCCAACTGGCCGGCCTGGCCCAGCAGGTGCGCCTGCATCTCGTGTCGCACCACGTCCAGCGCCGTATGGTCCAGCGCCATGTGGTGGAACAGCAAGCTCGCCACCCAACGCTGGTTGAGCACATCCTCGGCAAAGCGGATGCACATCAACGGCGCCTCACGGATATCCAGGCGATGCTGGCTGGCGTCAAAACGCGCCTTCAAGTGACCGGCGATGTCGCCACCCCCGGTACCGAGGAGCACTTGCTCCACGCCCAGCGATGCCTTGCGCCAGACCACCTGCACCGGCTCGTCCAGACCTTCCCAGGCCATGGCGGTACGCAGGATGTCATGGCGGTCGATCACCCCCTGCAGAGCCTGGGTGAAAGCGTCGAGGCGTTCGCGACTGTCAAAGGCAAACTGTGCCTGCAAGACATAGGGATCGCCCTGCCCGGCCGACAGGTGATGGTAGAGAATGCCTTCCTGCAAGGGCGCCAGCGGATAGATGTCCTGCACATTGCGCGCCCCACCCGGCACCGCCGCCACAATACGGTCGATGGCTTCCTGGCTCAACGCGGCCAGCGGCAGCATCGCCGGAGTAATGTGGGTGCAACCCAGTGGAATCAGGTTGGCCGGGACGTCGACTTCATCACTGTCATGACCCACCGCGGCTGCCAGCGCAGCCAGGGTCGGTTGATTGAACAGCACGCGCACGTCGGCGCTCTGACCGGCCTGGCGCATCCGCTCGATCAGGCTGACCGCCAGTAGGGAATGCCCGCCCAGTTCGAAGAAATGGTCGTGGCGACCGACTTGCTCCAGGCCCAGCAGGTCCTGCCAGATTTGCGCCAGGACGGTTTCGGTTTCGCCTTGCGGGGCTTCGTAGCCTCGGGAGATGACGGCATCGAGGTCCGGTGCCGGCAGGACCTTGCGGTCGAGTTTGCCGTTCGGTGTCAGGGGCAGCGCGTCCAGTCGGACGTAGGCCATGGGTACCATGTAGTCAGGCAGTTGTGTTTGCAGGTGAACGCGCAGGGTTTCGATGTCGACGGCTTCGTCCGACGAGTGTTGGGTGAAATAGGCCACCAGGCGCTTGTCGCCCGGTATGTCTTCGCGGGCCAGGACCACGGTTTCTTTCAGCGCTTCGTGGCGGGCGAGCTTGGCTTCGATCTCCCCCAGTT
>NZ_JAGDEZ010000088.1:1870-5247 GCF_017498305.1 Pseudomonas sp. OA65 | reverse complement strand
AAAACAAAACCCCTACCTGCATCAGCAGATAGGGGTTTCGGAATTTAATCTTGACGATGACCTACTCTCACATGGGGAAACCCCACACTACCATCGGCGATGCATCGTTTCACTGCTGAGTTCGGGATGGGATCAGGTGGTTCCAATGCTCTATGGTCGTCAAGAAATTCGGGTACTGAGTCGTGGCCTGATGGCCTCGCTTCAGCAAATTGGGTATGTGACAGCTTTCGGTGTTTTGTGAGTTTCGAACTTTCGGTTCGTTTCGTCTTCACACACCGCAATCTGGTGCTCTTTCGAGTCAGCAAATTGCTTGGGTGTTATATGGTCAAGCCTCACGGGCAATTAGTACAGGTTAGCTCAACGCCTCACAGCGCTTACACACCCTGCCTATCAACGTCGTAGTCTTCGACGGCCCTTCAGGGGACTCAAGGTCCCAGTGAGATCTCATCTTGAGGCAAGTTTCCCGCTTAGATGCTTTCAGCGGTTATCTTTTCCGAACATAGCTACCCGGCAATGCCACTGGCGTGACAACCGGAACACCAGAGGTTCGTCCACTCCGGTCCTCTCGTACTAGGAGCAGCCCCTCTCAAATCTCAAACGTCCACGGCAGATAGGGACCGAACTGTCTCACGACGTTCTAAACCCAGCTCGCGTACCACTTTAAATGGCGAACAGCCATACCCTTGGGACCGGCTTCAGCCCCAGGATGTGATGAGCCGACATCGAGGTGCCAAACACCGCCGTCGATATGAACTCTTGGGCGGTATCAGCCTGTTATCCCCGGAGTACCTTTTATCCGTTGAGCGATGGCCCTTCCATACAGAACCACCGGATCACTAAGACCTACTTTCGTACCTGCTCGACGTGTCTGTCTCGCAGTCAAGCGCGCTTTTGCCTTTATACTCTACGACCGATTTCCGACCGGTCTGAGCGCACCTTCGTACTCCTCCGTTACTCTTTAGGAGGAGACCGCCCCAGTCAAACTACCCACCATACACTGTCCTCGATCCGGATAACGGACCTGAGTTAGAACCTCAAAGTTGCCAGGGTGGTATTTCAAGGATGGCTCCACGCAGACTGGCGTCCACGCTTCAAAGCCTCCCACCTATCCTACACAAGCAAATTCAAAGTCCAGTGCAAAGCTATAGTAAAGGTTCACGGGGTCTTTCCGTCTAGCCGCGGATACACTGCATCTTCACAGCGATTTCAATTTCACTGAGTCTCGGGTGGAGACAGCGCCGCCATCGTTACGCCATTCGTGCAGGTCGGAACTTACCCGACAAGGAATTTCGCTACCTTAGGACCGTTATAGTTACGGCCGCCGTTTACCGGGGCTTCGATCAAGAGCTTCGCGTTAGCTAACCCCATCAATTAACCTTCCGGCACCGGGCAGGCGTCACACCCTATACGTCCACTTTCGTGTTTGCAGAGTGCTGTGTTTTTAATAAACAGTCGCAGCGGCCTGGTATCTTCGACCGGCGTGGGCTTACGCAGCAAGTGCTTCACCCTCACCGGCGCACCTTCTCCCGAAGTTACGGTGCCATTTTGCCTAGTTCCTTCACCCGAGTTCTCTCAAGCGCCTTGGTATTCTCTACCCAACCACCTGTGTCGGTTTGGGGTACGGTTCCTGGTTACCTGAAGCTTAGAAGCTTTTCTTGGAAGCATGGCATCAACCACTTCGTCACCCAAAGGGTAACTCGTCATCAGCTCTCGGCCTTAGAATCCCGGATTTACCTAAGATTCCAGCCTACCACCTTAAACTTGGACAACCAACGCCAAGCTGGCCTAGCCTTCTCCGTCCCTCCATCGCAATAACCAGAAGTACAGGAATATTAACCTGTTTTCCATCGACTACGCTTTTCAGCCTCGCCTTAGGGACCGACTAACCCTGCGTCGATTAACGTTGCGCAGGAAACCTTGGTCTTTCGGCGTGGGTGTTTTTCACACCCATTGTCGTTACTCATGTCAGCATTCGCACTTCTGATACCTCCAGCAAGCTTCTCAACTCACCTTCACAGGCTTACAGAACGCTCCTCTACCGCATCACTTACGTGATACCCGTAGCTTCGGTGTATGGTTTGAGCCCCGTTACATCTTCCGCGCAGGCCGACTCGACTAGTGAGCTATTACGCTTTCTTTAAAGGGTGGCTGCTTCTAAGCCAACCTCCTAGCTGTCTAAGCCTTCCCACATCGTTTCCCACTTAACCATAACTTTGGGACCTTAGCTGACGGTCTGGGTTGTTTCCCTTTTCACGACGGACGTTAGCACCCGCCGTGTGTCTCCCATGCTCGGCACTTGTAGGTATTCGGAGTTTGCATCGGTTTGGTAAGTCGGGATGACCCCCTAGCCGAAACAGTGCTCTACCCCCTACAGTGATACATGAGGCGCTACCTAAATAGCTTTCGAGGAGAACCAGCTATCTCCGAGCTTGATTAGCCTTTCACTCCGATCCACAGGTCATCCGCTAACTTTTCAACGGTAGTCGGTTCGGTCCTCCAGTTAGTGTTACCCAACCTTCAACCTGCCCATGGATAGATCGCCCGGTTTCGGGTCTATTCCCAGCGACTAGACGCCCTATTAAGACTCGCTTTCGCTACGCCTCCCCTATTCGGTTAAGCTCGCCACTGAAAATAAGTCGCTGACCCATTATACAAAAGGTACGCAGTCACCCAACAAAGTGGGCTCCCACTGCTTGTACGCATACGGTTTCAGGATCTATTTCACTCCCCTCTCCGGGGTTCTTTTCGCCTTTCCCTCACGGTACTAGTTCACTATCGGTCAGTCAGTAGTATTTAGCCTTGGAGGATGGTCCCCCCATATTCAGACAAAGTTTCTCGTGCTCCGTCCTACTCGATTTCACTTCTAAGATCCTTTCGCGTACAGGGCTATCACCCACTATGGCCGCACTTTCCAGAGCGTTCCGCTAAAATCAAAGAAGCTTAAGGGCTAGTCCCCGTTCGCTCGCCACTACTAAGGGAATCTCGGTTGATTTCTTTTCCTCAGGGTACTTAGATGTTTCAGTTCCCCTGGTTCGCCTCTTGCACCTATGTATTCAGTACAAGATAACCATCTTATGATGGCTGGGTTCCCCCATTCAGACATCTCCGGATCAAAGTCTGTTTGCCGACTCCCCGAAGCTTTTCGCAGGCTACCACGTCTTTCATCGCCTCTGACTGCCAAGGCATCCACCGTATGCGCTTCTTCACTTGACCATATAACCCCAAGCAATCTGGTTATACTGTGAAGACGACATTCGCCGAAAATTCGAATTTCTCAACTAAGAGAACTCACAAATTTTACCTTAGCCTGATCCGTTACCAGTGAAAGTAACGTTCAGTCTATCTTTCTATCACATACCCAAATTTTTAAAGAACGA
>NZ_JAGDEZ010000087.1:0-5451 GCF_017498305.1 Pseudomonas sp. OA65 | reverse complement strand
GGACTTCGCCGTCACGGCGTTCGAAGGTGGTGCGCAGGCTTTCGTGACGGGCGACGATGCGGTCCAGGGCCCGTTGCAGGGCGTTGCGATCCAGGTTGCCGCGCAGGTGCAGCGCGGCGGGCATGTGATAGGCGACGCTGGCGGCGTGGTCCAATTGATCGAGAAACCACAGGCGTTGCTGGGCCAGGGACAGCGGCAACGCCTGGTCGCGGGACACGACTTCGATGGGCTGGATCTGGGACTGGCCGGCCTGATCCACGCGCTGGGCCAGTTCGCTCAACGAGGCTTGGGCGAAGAGGGTGCGCAGGTCGATCTCGACACCGAGGTCCTGATGCAGGCGGGCCTGCAACTGCACGGTCAGCAGGGAATGACCGCCGAGTTCGAGGAAGCCGTCGTGGCGGCCGACCTGATCCAATTGCAGCAGCTCTTTCCAGATATCGGCGAGGGCGATTTCGGTGTCGCCTTGGGGGGCTTCGTAGGTTTTGCTGGCCAGGGATTCCAGGCCGGGGGCCGGCAGGGCGCGGCGATCGAGCTTGCCGTTGGCGGTCAGGGGCAGGGCATCGAGGTGGACGAAGGCGCTGGGCACCATGTATTCAGGCAGGTGATTGAGCAGGGTGCTGCGCAGTTGTTCGGCATTGGCCGGTTCACCGCACAGGTACGCCACCAGGCGATTGTCCTCGCGAGCGATCACCACGGCATCGGTGACACCGGCACAGCCAAGCAAGACGTTCTCGATCTCGCCCAACTCGATACGGAAGCCACGGATTTTCACCTGGAAGTCATTGCGCCCCAGGTACTCCAGCGTGCCGTCGGCCAGCCAACGACCAAGGTCGCCGGTCTTGTACAGCCGTGCGTTCGGCGCGGTGCTGAACGGGTCGGCAATAAAACGCTCGGCGCTCAGTTCCGCTCGGTTCAGGTAACCCCGGGCCACGCCGGCGCCGCCAATGTGCAGCTCGCCAGCCACGCCCAACGGCGTCGGTTCCCCATGGGCATCGAGCACATGCACCTGGACGTTGGCAATCGGCCGGCCAATGCTCGGGCGTTCGCCGAGGTCGCGGATCAAGTCGATGGTGGCGTCCACCGTGCATTCGGTCGGACCGTACATGTTGTAGAAGCGGATGCTCGGGCAGTCGCGCAACTTCGTCCAGGTCGCGGCATTGATCGCTTCGCCGCCGAGTAGCACGCTCACCGGTTGGTAGCTGTTGCGTTCCAGCAGGCCGGCGGCGAGCAGGGTGTCGAGCTGCGATGGCGTGGAGTCGAAGGCGTGCACCTGGTGCTGTTCGAGGAAGTCCAGTAGTTCATGGCCGCTGGCGCGGATCAGTTGCGGGATGATCACCAGCCGGTGGCCGGAGAACAGCTGGGCGATGCCCTTGATCGACATGTCGAAAAAGAACCCGGCGTTCAGCGCCACGGTGGCCGGGGTCGGGCAATGCTGGTGAGTGGTGCGGCGGAGCACCTGCCAGAAGTTGAACACCGAACGGTGCTCGATCATCACACCCTTGGACTGGCCGGTGGAACCGGAGGTGTAGATCACATAGGCCAGGTGTTCGGCGGTCAGGCCCGCTACCTGCGGATTCGCATCGCAATCAGCGTCATCCGCCGCTTGCTGCGATTCAGGGGTATCGAGCAACAGCAGCGGGAGTTCGCCGGCTGGCAACGACAAGGCCGACTGGGTCACCAACGCCCGTGGCTGGCTGTCGTTGAGCATGAAGGCCATGCGCTCGGCAGGATGGGCCGGGTCGATGGGCACGTAGGCAGCACCGGCCTTGAGCACGCCGAGCAGGCCGACGATCATGTCCAGGCTGCGCTCGGCACAGACGGCCACGCGCTGGTCGGGCTGGACACCGAGGGCGAGCAACTGCCGGGCCAGGTGGTTGGCGCGGCGATTGAGCTGGCGGTAGGTCAGTTGCTGTTCTTCGCAGATCAGGGCCACGGCGTCGGGGTTGGCCTGGACTTGGGTTTCGAACAGCAGATGGATCGGTTGCGCGGCGCCGAAATCGCTGGCGGTGCGGTTGAAGTCCGTCAGCAGCAATTGCCGTTCGCTGGCGGGCAGCACGTCCAGTTGGCTGGCGAGGCGTTCCGGAGTTTGTTCAAGGGCGTCGACCAGTGCGGTGACGGCCTGGGCAAGATAATCGGCGATGCGTTGCGGGTCGATGCCGGTGATGGATTGGGCGGTCAGGGAGAACCCGTCGCCTTCATCCGCCACGGCCACTTCGATCGGGTAGTTGGTGCGGGCCTCGTTGCTCAGGAAGCGCACGCCGTCCCAGGCCAAGACCTGATCGTCGTTGGCCAGCGAGCCGCCGTCGGTCTGATGGCGGTAATTGAGCAACGTGGTGAACAGCGGCAGGCCCGCGCCGACACCGCTGCAACGCTGGGCCAGGGCCAGGGAGGCCTGTTCGTGGGCGAGCAGTTCGCTGAGGTCGCGGTAGGTTTCGTCCACCAGCGCGCTGACGCCAAGCCCGGCCAGTCGTACCCGCACCGGCAAGGTGTTGATGAACACGCCAAGGGCCCGGTCGGCCCCCAGTGAGCCTTGCAGGCGCCCGGCGACCACCGTGCCGAACACCACATCGTCGCGGCCGGTGCAGCGCCCGAGCACCTGGGCCCAGGCGATATGAAACAGCACCGCCGGTGTCACGCCGGCCAGGCGCGCTTGAGCGCGGATCCGCAGATTCAGGTCACGGTCCAGACGCACGCTGGTTTCGACCACCTGGGCGCCATCGCCCTGGACGTCCAGCACGCCGAACGGTGCGGTGGGTTCCTCGACACTGGCCAGGCGCCGGGTGAAATAGGCTTCATGGGCCTGGGGCGGTGTGGCGAGCACCTGGGCGACAAACTCCCGATAAGGCATCGGCGTCGGCAACTGGGCGCCCTGGCCCTGCATCAGTTGCTGGATTTCTTCGAGGACGATGCCCAGGGACACGTGGTCGCTGATCATGTGATGGTCCAGCAGGGCCAGCCACCAGCGTTCGGAATGCGGATCCTGGGCGATGCAGGCGCGCATCAACGGCGCTTGTTGCAAATCCAGGCGCAGGTGACGTGGATCGCTCAAGCGTTCCAGTTGAGCGCGCGGGTCCTCATCGGCCGCCAGGGTGATGGGCTGGACCGGCAGTACTGCCTGGCGCTGCACCACCTGCACCGGCTGCGGCTGGCCGACCCAATGCACGGCACTGCGCAGGATGTCGTGGCGGTCGATCACCTGTTGCAAGGCGGCGGTGAAGGCATCGAGGCGCTGGCGGTCGTCGAACTCGATCATCGAGCGCACCAGGTAGGCGTCGCCTTCGTGCCCGAGCAAATGATGGAACAGGATGCCCTGTTGCAACGGGGCCAGGGGGTAGATGTCCTGCACGTTGGCAGCGCCGCCCGGTACGGCATTGACGATCCGTTCCAGTTGCGCCGGGGTCAGTTCCACCAGGGGCAGCATGTCCGGTGCCAGCATCGTGCAATCGGCCGGGATGCGGTTGGCCGGGGCCAGGAACAAGGGCTCATCGCTGCGATTCAAGGCCTGGGCCATTTCCCGCAGGCTGGGGGCGGTGAACACGGTACGCACCGTGGCGCCCAGGCCATGCTGGCGCAGGCGATCGATCAAGCTCACGGCCAGCAGCGAATGGCCGCCGAGTTCGAAGAAACGGTCATGCCGACCGACTTTCTCGATGCCCAGCAGGTCTTGCCAGACGCTCGCAACGGTCTGTTCGATCGCGCCCCGTGGAGCCTCGTAGGCTCGGCTGGCGAAGGCTTCCTGACCCGGTGCGGGCAGGGCGCGGCGGTCGAGCTTGCCGTTGGGGGTCAACGGCAGAGCTTCGAGTTGGACGAAGGCGCTGGGCACCATGTAGTCGGGCAGGGCCGCCAGCAAGACGCTGCGCAATTGCTCCACCGGCACCGGTTCACCGCACAGGTAGGCGATCAAGCGCTTGCTGTCCGATTGGCCCGGTTGGCTCTCCTGGGCCACCACCACCGCTTCACGCACACCGGCGCAGCCGGCGAGGAGGGCTTCGATCTCACCCAGTTCCACGCGGAAACCGCGGATCTTCACCTGGTCGTCATTGCGGCCCAGGTACTGCAGGGTACCGTCAGGCAGCCAGCGACCGAGGTCGCCGGTCTTGTACAGACGGGCGTCCGGGTCGGTGCTGAACGGGTCGGCGATGAAACGCTCGGCCGTCAATGCCTGGCGATTGAGGTAACCGCGAGCGACACCGACACCACCAATGTGAATCTCCCCAGCAACGCCGAGCGGGACGAGGTTGCCGCTGGCATCGAGCACATGCAGTTGGGTGTTGCGCACCGGTTTGCCGATGGAGCGGAAATCGTCGTGGTCGCTTTCCATCAGGCGGATCGAGGCGTTCACGGTGGCCTCGGTCGGGCCGTAGGCATTGAACAGCGCCGGGCGATGGCCGGCACGGGCGAACCATTGGCTCACGGCCTGCTTGCCCACCGCTTCGCCACCGATCATGAACTGGCGCAACGAGGTCGGCAGCGGCACATGCTGATCACGGCTGAGCTGTTGCCAGAACACCGTCGGCAGGTTCGCAACAGTGATCCCATGCTGTTCGCACAATGTGGCGAAGGCTGCGGTGCCGGCGATCCAGGCATCGCTGCGCAGCACCAGGGTGGCGCCGGACAGCAGTGCACCAAAAATTTCTTCCACCGACATGTCGAACGTCATGGTGGCGAATTGCAGGACGCGATCGCGGGGGTTGAGGCCATAGCGTTCTTGCAGGGCACCGATCTGGTTGCACACCGAACGGTGCTCGAGCATCACCCCTTTCGGTTTGCCCGTGGAACCGGAGGTGTACATGACGTAGGCCAGGTGCCGGGAGGTCAAGCCTTCGATCCGTGGGTTGTGGTCGTCGCCTTCGGTCGAGTCGTCCAGCGACAGTTGCGCGATTTCCAGCGGTGGCAATTGTTCCGCCAGCCGCCCTTGGCTGAGCAGCACCCGGGGCGAGCTGTCACTGAGCATGTGCTGCAAGCGATCCTGCGGATAGTTCGGGTCCAGCGGCACGTAGGCACCACCGGCCTTGAGGATGGCGAGGATGCCGATGATCATCTCGGGACTGCGTTCCACCAGCAGCGCCACGCGCTCATCCGGGCGCAGGCCGGCGGCGATCAAGCGGTGAGCGATGCGGTTGGCCCGGGCATTGAGTTCGGCGTAGCTGAGCGGGGTGCCCTGCGCCTGGACCGCGAGGGCCTGTGGCTGGGCTTGCACATGCGCTTCGAACCATTCATGCACCAGCCGGCCTTCGGGGAAGGGGGCGTGGGTCTGGTTGAAACCGCCGAGCAATTGGCGACGTTGCAGGTTATCCAGCAACGGCAAGGTCGCCAGCGGCTGGGTGGCATCGTCGAGCATGGCATCGAGCAGGTGCAGCAAGTGCTGGCCCCAGCGGGCGATGGTGCTCTCATCGAACAGGTCGGTGGCGTATTCGAACTGGCCGCTGATGCAATCGCCATCGTCGTTGA
>NZ_JAGDEZ010000086.1:0-5489 GCF_017498305.1 Pseudomonas sp. OA65 | reverse complement strand
TCGGGTGCGAACACGCCAGTGATAACTACGGCCTCTGTCCTGCGCGCACCTCCTATCTTAGGCCGAATAATTGTTTGCTGCGCGACAGCGCAGCGTCGAAGACGCGGCGGGGGCTCCCTCGCCACAGCTCCTATGGAAACCAGCAACACCCATCTTTAATAGCCGAGGACTCAGGGCCGCTCGTTCTGGGCCTTGAGCAGGTCGCGAATTTCACTCAGCAACAGCTCTTCCTTGGTCGGGACCGGCGGGGCGCTGGGAGCCACGGCTTCTTCACGCTTAAGGCGGTTGATGGCCTTGACGCCCATGAAGATGGCGAACGCGACGATGATGAAGTCGATGGTGCTCTGGATGAATTTGCCGTAGGCCAATACCACGGCAGGCGCATCACCCTGGGCGGCCTTGAGGGTAATGGCCAGGTCACTGAAGTCCACGCCACCGATCAACAGGCCAATCGGCGGCATGACCACGTCGCCAACGAAGGACGAAACGATTTTGCCAAAAGCGGCACCGATGATGATCCCGACGGCCATGTCGACGACATTGCCTTTGACCGCGAAGGCCTTGAACTCGCTTAGCACGCCCATGAGTTATTCCTTGTGACAGATGAAAGATGAGTGGCAGTGTAAGTCAGCACAACGGGTCCTGCTCGAAACGCTTGCTTACAAAGCTTCAGTTATCGACCCAGACCTGGGTGAAAAGTTTTCAAAGTGCCACCAATCGCGCGTGATACGCGCTTTCAGCATCGTCCCCCACAACGTTTTTTCTATCGGCACGGTACGGCATTTCTATTTAGGTTTTCCTTTTTCCGGCACTAGCCTCTGCATGGCGCACATGGATGCGCTCTATAACATCAGAGGAACATGCTATGAACACTTCCCTTGGCCACGGGGCTTATTCCCATCGCCGCGCTTTTTTTGTGCTGACCGCAAGCCTTCTATCCTTGTCTGTCAATGCGGCCACCCTGACCCGGGACAACGGTGCGGCGGTCGGCGATAACCAGAATTCGCAAACGGCAGGTCCCAACGGTCCGACCCTGCTGCAAGACGTGCAGTTGATCCAGAAGCTCCAACGCTTCGACCGTGAACGCATCCCTGAGCGCGTGGTGCATGCCCGCGGCACCGGCGCCCACGGCACCTTCACGGTGTCGGACGACCTCAGCGACTTGACCAAGGCCAAGGTCTTTGCCGCAGGCCAGGTGACCCCGGTGTTCGTGCGGTTTTCAGCCGTGGTGCACGGTAATCATTCACCGGAAACCTTGCGCGACCCCCGTGGCTTCGCCACGAAGTTCTACACTGCCGACGGTAACTGGGACTTGGTGGGCAACAACTTCCCGACTTTTTTCATTCGTGATGCCATCAAGTTTCCAGACATGGTCCATGCTTTTAAACCCGACCCGCGGACCAACCTGGACGATGACTCACGCCGTTTCGATTTCTTCTCCCATGTTCCAGAATCGACCCGCACCCTGACCGAGTTGTATTCCAACGCCGGTACACCTGCCAGTTACCGCGAAATGGACGGTAATGGTGTACATGCCTATAAATTGGTTAACGCCAAGGGTGAAGTTCATTACGTGAAGTTTCATTGGAAAAGTTTGCAGGGCTTGAAAAATCTCGATCCGAAAGAAGTTGTGAAAGTTCAGGGTCAAGATTACAGCCATATGACCAATGATCTGGTGACTCATATTAATAAGGGCGACTTCCCGAAGTGGGATTTGTACGTCCAGGTACTGAACCCACAGGACCTTGCCAAGTTTGACTTCGACCCACTGGACGCGACCAAGATCTGGCCAGGTGTGGCTGAGCGCAAGGTCGGGCAAATGGTCTTGAACCGCAATCCGGCGAATGTCTTCCAGGAAACCGAGCAGGTGGCCATGGCGCCGGCCAATCTTGTACCGGGTATCGAACCTTCCGAGGACCGTTTGCTCCAGGGCCGGGTGTTTTCCTACGCTGACACGCAGATGTATCGGATAGGCGCCAATGCCCTGCAATTGCCGATCAACGCGCCCAAGGTGGCGGTGAACAACGGTAACCAGGACGGCGCGATGAACCCGGGCAGCACCAGCACCGGTGTGAATTACCAGCCGAGCCGCCTGACGCCGCGTGAAGAACCGCAAGCGGCCCGCTACAGCCAGGCCGCGCTGAGCGGCAGCACTCAGCAGGCGAAGATCCAGCGTGAGCAGAACTTCAAGCAGGCCGGTGATCTGTATCGTTCGTTCAGCAAGAAAGAGCGTGATGACTTGATCGAAAGCTTCGGTGGCTCGCTGGCGACCACCGATGACGAGAGCAAGCACATCATTCTGTCGTTCCTCTACAAGGCTGACCCTGAGTACGGCACTGGCGTGGCCCGTGTTGCCAAAGGCGACCTGGCTCGGGTCAAGGCGCTGGCGGAAAAACTGACTGACTGATCCACGACCAGGCAGGTGCATGACCTGTGGGAGCAAAGCTTGCTCGCGATACAGGCGCTGGGGTCTGAAACCAGACCGAGTTGTCTGCATCGCGGGCAAGCCTTGCTCCCACAACATGCCCCCCACAGTCATACGCCAGAGGAGAGGTCATGATGGGTAAGTTGTTGTTATCGATGCTTGCGGTCTGGTCAGTGAGTGTACTGGCCGATCAGCCAATACCCACTGAGCCGGCGGCGGTTCAGGAACAGTTGCAAAACTATTATTTCGACGCCGCTCGCCGCGGTGACGTGCCGATGCTCGAGACCTTCATCGAGGCCGATTATTCGCTCAATACCCGGGACGAGAAGGGCTACACCGCGCTGATTCTGGCGGCTTATCACGGCCACGGTGCGGCGGTGGAGCGGTTGCTGGCCGCGGGGGCCGATGCCTGTGCCCAGGATAAGCGTGGCAACACTGCACTGATGGGCGCCATTTTTAAAGGCGAAGTGCAGATTGCGCGTCGTCTATTGTCCACCGATTGCAGTCCGGACCAACGCAATGGCGCGGGGCAGACTGCGGCGATGTATGCCGGCCTGTTCAAGCGGGGCGAGTTGCTCGATGCCTTGAAGGCCAAGGGCGCCGACCTGGAGGCCAGGGATCCGTTGGGCAATACCGCGGCGGGTCTGGCGAAGGGTGAAATCAGAATGCCGGCCCCGCAATAATCCTTGGCTGGGCTATCATCGCGGTTTTACCCCGGAGTTCAGATGGCCAAGGCAAAGCGCATGTACGGCTGCACCGAATGCGGCTCGACCTTCCCCAAGTGGGCCGGACAATGCAGTGAATGCGGAGCCTGGAACACCCTGACCGAAACCATGGTGGAAAGCGGCGGCGCGGCGGCCCCTACCGGGCGCACGGGCTGGGCTGGCCAACAGGCGCAGATCAAGACCCTGGCCGAAGTCAGCGTTGAAGAAATCCCGCGTTTTTCCACCGCGTCCGGTGAATTGGACCGGGTGCTGGGCGGCGGTCTGGTGGACGGTTCGGTGGTGCTGATCGGTGGCGATCCGGGCATCGGTAAATCCACCATCCTGTTGCAAACCTTGTGCAACCTCGCCACGCGCATGCCGGCGTTGTACGTCACGGGCGAAGAGTCCCAGCAGCAGGTCGCCATGCGCGCCCGGCGCCTGGGCTTGCCCCAGGACCAGTTGCGGGTCATGACCGAGACCTGCATCGAAACCATCATTGCCACGGCGCGCCTGGAAAAGCCCAAGGTGATGGTGATCGACTCAATCCAGACCATTTTCACCGAACAACTGCAGTCGGCCCCGGGCGGCGTGTCCCAAGTGCGTGAAAGCGCGGCGTTGCTGGTGCGCTACGCCAAGCAGAGCGGCACGGCGATTTTCCTGGTGGGCCACGTCACCAAGGAAGGTGCGCTGGCGGGGCCGCGCGTGCTGGAGCACATGGTCGACACCGTGTTGTATTTTGAAGGCGAATCCGATGGGCGCCTGCGTTTGCTACGGGCGGTGAAGAATCGCTTTGGCGCGGTCAACGAACTGGGTGTGTTCGGCATGACCGACAGGGGCCTGAAAGAGGTCTCGAACCCGTCGGCGATCTTTCTGACACGTGCCCAGGAAGAAGTCCCCGGTAGCGTGGTCATGGCAACGTGGGAAGGGACCCGGCCGATGCTGGTCGAGGTGCAGGCGCTGGTGGACGACAGTCACTTGGCGAACCCACGACGGGTCACCCTGGGCCTGGATCAGAACCGGCTGGCCATGCTGCTGGCGGTGTTGCATCGACACGGTGGGATCCCGACACATGACCAGGACGTGTTCCTCAATGTCGTGGGTGGGGTCAAGGTACTGGAGACCGCATCCGACCTCGCGTTGATGGCGGCGGTCATGTCCAGCCTGCGCAACCGGCCGCTGCCCCACGATCTGTTGGTGTTTGGTGAAGTGGGGCTGTCGGGGGAAGTGCGACCGGTGCCCAGCGGGCAGGAGCGGCTCAAGGAAGCGGCCAAGCACGGCTTCAAACGCGCCATCGTGCCCAAGGGGAACGCGCCGAAGGAAGCGCCGGCGGGGTTGCAGATCATTGCCGTGACCCGTTTGGAGCAGGCGTTGGATGCGTTGTTCGAATAATTCAGGAGGCTGGCGCAGGTTTCTGTGGCGAGGGAGCTTGCTCCCGCTGGGGTGCGCAGCAGCCCCTCAAATAGGCATCGCGGTGTGTCAGGTTGGTGGAGTCGCTGCTTTTGGGGCCGCTACGCAGCCCAGCGGGAGCAAGCTCCCTCGCCACAGGGGATTCGGTGCTGTCAAATCTGGATCAACGCCGCTAATTCCCGCTCCAGCTCCTTAGGGTCGCCCAGGTTCAGCTCTATCAATCGGCGTAAATGTGCGATGGAAGCCAGGTCGATATGTTCGCAGACGAAGCCCAGGTGACCATGGTCATCATGGGCCAACCGAACTTCCATTTTGATCTCTGCGTCAGGGCTCAAATGGATATCGGCCATGAAGGGTTGGTCGGGATCGCCAAGCCAGGGTTCGGGTTTTGTGATCAGCATGCCCTTGAGGGACAAATCCAGTAACTCTACCGGCCAGATAAACGGCCCCTGGCTCAGCTCGGTCCTGGCATGGAAGTCAACTCGTACGAAGCGGCGACGTTCGCTCATTACGCATTCCCTCTAAAGATTCACTGACTATAGACCGAACTGGGAGAGCATCGTCACCGTTCGGCAACAGGCAGACGAATGTCGGGTATGGCCTTTGCCTGGGTTAGCGCTAAACTCCATTGGCTATCTTTCTTGTCCACCCTGGCTGGAATATAAAAATGAAAAACAATAATAGCCTGCTACGCCATCTACCCTGGCTACTGCTGGCCGTCCTGGGGGCGTGCGCCCTGGGTGTCGTGGCATTGCGTCGAGGTGAGGCGATCAACGCCCTCTGGATCGTCGTCGCCGCCGTGGCCATCTACCTGGTCGCCTACCGTTACTACAGCCTCTTCATCGCCAACAACGTGATGCAACTCGACGCGCGCCGGGCCACGCCTGCCGTGCTCAACAACGATGGCCTGGACTACGTCCCGACCAACAAACACATTCTCTTCGGCCACCACT
>NZ_JAGDEZ010000085.1:0-5875 GCF_017498305.1 Pseudomonas sp. OA65 | reverse complement strand
AAAAGTTAAAAGGAGAAGGTGAGATGGAGATTGTTTTCGGGTAGATGTTGTTTTAAAAAACAGAGAAGGGCATCGGAGTTTCGGGGGTGTCTGGTGGGCTCGGGTATGTGTATAAAAAAAAGGTCTAGCGGAACCGAGGCGCCTATTTCGCGAGCAAGCTTTGCTCCCACAGCCCAGCGGGAGCAAGCTCCCTCGCCACAAAAATCGGCCCCGCCTCGGGACATTCGCCGCACATGAAAAGCCCCGCATCAGCGGGGCTTTGTCATTGGCAACGGCCTTACTTCTTCAGCCCCAGCTTTCTAAGCTCTTCATCCCGCAACTCGCGCCGCAAGATCTTGCCCACGTTAGTGGTAGGCAAGGCATCGCGGAATTCCACGGCCTTGGGTACCTTGTAGCCGGTGACGTTGGCGCGCATGTGCTCCATCACCTGCTCCTTGGTCAATGTGACACCCGGCCGGGCGACGATGAAGATCTTGATCGCCTCGCCAGACTTCTCGTCCGGGATGCCGATGGCCGCGCATTGCAGCACGCCCGGCAGGGTTGCCAGCACATCTTCCAGCTCGTTGGGGTACACGTTGAAACCGGAGATCAGGATCATGTCTTTCTTGCGATCGACGATGCGCAGGTAGCCATCCGGCTGGATCAGCGCGATGTCACCGGTCTTCAGCCAGCCTTCGCTGTCGAGGATCTCGTCGGTGGCTTCCTGGCGCTGCCAGTAGCCCTTCATGACTTGCGGACCTTTCACACACAACTCGCCGATTTCGCCCAACGGCTGTTCGACGCCCGCGTCATTGATCACCTTGCACAGCGTCGACGGCACAGGAATGCCGATGGTACCGATCTGGATGTTCTGGATCGGGTTGACCGTGGCCACCGGGCTGGTTTCAGTCATGCCGTAGCCTTCGCAAATCGGGCAACCGGTCACCGCTTTCCAGCGCTCGGCCGCGGCCAGTTGCAGGGCCATGCCGCCGGACAGAGTGACTTTCAGCGCCGAGAAGTCCAGCTTGCGGAAGGCTTCGTTGTTGCACAGGGCCACGAACAGCGTATTGAGGCCGACGAAACCGCTGAATTTCCACTTCGACAGTTCCTTGACCATCGCCGAGAGGTCGCGCGGGTTGCTGATCAGGATGTTGTGGTTGCCGATCAGCATCATCGCCATGCAGTGGAAGGTGAAGGCGTAGATGTGGTACAGCGGCAGTGGCGTGATCAGCACTTCGCAACCTTCATTGAGGTTGGAGCCCATCAGCGCCTTGCACTGCAGCATGTTCGCCACCAGGTTGCGGTGGCTGAGCATCGCGCCCTTCGCCACGCCGGTGGTGCCGCCGGTGTATTGCAGCACGGCCACATCGTCGCTGGTGGGGTTGGCTTCGTTCACAGGCTGGCCGTGGCCTTTGCTCAGCACGTCGTTGAACTTCACGGCCTTGGGCAAGTGGTAGGCCGGGACCATCTTCTTGACGTACTTGATCACGCTGTTGATCAACAGGCGCTTGAGTGGCGGCAGCAGGTCGGCGACTTCGGTGACGATGACGTGCTTGACGCTCGTCTTCGGCACCACGGTTTCCGCCAGGTGCGCCATGTTTGCCAGGCACACCAGCGCCTTGGCACCGGAGTCGTTGAACTGGTGCTCCATTTCCCGCGCGGTGTACAACGGGTTGGTGTTGACCACGATCAGCCCGGCGCGGATCGCACCGAACACGGCCACCGGGTACTGGAGAACGTTGGGCAACTGCACGGCGATTCGATCGCCCGGCTGTAAATCGGTATGCTGTTGCAGGTACGCGGCAAACGCCCCGGACAACTCGTAGAGCTCACCGTAGGTGATCGTCTTGCCGAGGTTGCTGAATGCCGGCTTGTTGGCAAAGCGTTGGCAGGACTGCTTCAACACCGCCTGAATATTCGGATACTCGTCTGGATTGATGTCGGCAGCAATCCCAGCTGGGTACTTATCCTTCCAAAAGTCTTCGATCATGGAAGCCCACTCCTCAGCAACGCGAATTCTCACCGCATTTGATGCGATTATTATTGGTGTGTTTATTGGTGAATCTGGCTTGAATCAAGGCCGAGAAGTCACAAAAGCGCGCCGAGAGTAGCAGCTTTGCCGGGGGCCGACTAGAGCCAAAAGCAGGCCCCACAGTCACAAACATGACTCATGTATATTTCATGGTCATTTTTAGAGTAAAAAACCTACAACCTGTTAAATCCCTTCTGAATCAACAACTGTGGGAGCACAGCTTGCTCGCGATGGGGGTAGGTCAGCCGATACAAATGAGGCTGTGCCACCGCTATCGCGAGCAAGCTGTGCTCCCACAGGTTTTAGTCAGGACAGATACCCCAGCGGACCTCAGGCGATATCCCGCAACTCCCGCCGCAGAATCTTGCCCACCGGCGTCATCGGCAAGGAGTCCCGCAAGACAATGTGCTTGGGAATCTTGTAGCCAGTGAAGTTTTCCTTGCAGTAGGCCTTGAGCTCTTCAAGGCTGACCCCGGTTTCCCGCGCCACCACGAACAACTTCACCGCCTCTCCCGAACGCTCGTCCGGCACGCCGATCACCGCGCAGTTGGCCACCTTGGGGTGGGCCATCACCACGTCTTCGATTTCGTTGGGGTACACGTTGAAACCCGAGACGATGATCATGTCCTTCTTGCGGTCAACGATGCGCACGAACCCGTCCGGGTCGATCACCGCGATGTCGCCGGACTTGAACCAGCCCTCGCTGTCCAGCACTTCGGCCGTGGCCTCGGGCTTGTTCCAGTAGCCTTTCATGATCTGCGGGCCCTTGATGCACAGTTCGCCGCGCTCTCCCAGGGGTTGCTCGACGCCCTCGTCGTCGATCACCTTCATCAGCGTGCCCGGCACCGGCATCCCCACCGTGCCCAGCCGGGATTTCCCGCCGTAGGGATTGGCACTGGCCACCGGCGAGGTTTCGGTCAGGCCATACCCCTCGGTGATGCCGCAACCGGTGATCTGCTGCCAGCGCTCCGCGGTGGCCTTGATCAACGCGGTACCACCGGAGTTGGTGACCTTGAGGTGGGAAAAGTCCAGGGTCTTGAAATCCGGGTGATCCATCAGCGCCACGAACAGCGTATTGAGCCCCAGCAACAACGAGAAACGCCAGTTCTTCAGCTCCTTGATGAAGCCGCCGATGTCCCGCGGATTGGTAATCAGCACGTTGTGGTTGCCGGTCACCATCATGCACATGCAATTCGCCGTGAACGCATAGATATGGTACAGCGGCAGCGGCGCGATCATGACCTCCTGGCCTTCGCGCAACAGCGGGTGGCCGTCATCGCCGAGCTGCCCCAGGCAAGCCCGGGCCTGTTGCATGTTGGCCACCAGGTTGCCGTGGGTCAGCATCGCGCCCTTCGCCAACCCGGTGGTGCCGCCGGTGTATTGCAGCACGGCAATGTCGTCGAGGCTGACTTTCAACGGCTTGATGCCCTGGCCGCGTCCCAGGCGCAAGGCGCTCTTGAAGGAAATGGCCTGGGGCAGCGAATAGTCGGGGACCATTTTCTTGACCTTGCTGACCATGGTGTTGACCAGCCAGCCCTTGGCGGCGGGCATCAGGTCGCCCATCTTCGCTTCGATCAGGTATTGCAGGTCCGTATCGGGCAACACCTCCTGGACTTTCTGCCCGAACATATTCAGGTACACCAGCGCCCGGGCACCAGAGTCCTTGAACTGATGACGCATTTCCCGCGCGGTGTACAGCGGGTTGGTATTGACCACGATCAGCCCGGCGCGCAAGGCACCG
This sequence comes from Pseudomonas sp. OA65, assembly GCF_017498305.1. NCBI lineage: Bacteria > Pseudomonadati > Pseudomonadota > Gammaproteobacteria > Pseudomonadales > Pseudomonadaceae > Pseudomonas > Pseudomonas sp. OA65. Next base: position 2,123 of record NZ_JAGDEZ010000085.1, on the reverse strand, counting down.
AACACGGCGATCGGGTACTGCAGGATGTTAGGCATCTGCACCGCGATACGATCGCCTGGCGCCAGGTCGGTATGGGCTTGCAGATAGCCGGCGAAGGCTGCGCTGTGGCGCTCGAGCTCGGCATACGTGAGGGTCACCCCCATGTTACTGAACGCCGGGCGGTCGGCGAATTTCTTGCAGGAACGCTCGAACACCTCGACCACCGACTTGTAGGCCCCGAGGTCGACATCCAGGGGCACGCCGGCCGGGCGCTTGTCATTCCAGAAATCAGGCTGCATTGTTTTTGTCCTCTTTACCTGAGCATATCCGGGCCGCGTCTGTATCGCTTGCAGAGGCGGAGCTCCTGGGACACTAGCAGCTATGGCGAATCAGGCAAATATGGCAACCTGCGTCATAGATTGTGTGAATCTTCTTGCCATGATGCAGGCTGATCAGGCGAGACGCAGCGGATGCGCTATACAATGCAGCGACGCTGCGTCTGACATTGTGCAAAGGAATCGCCATGATCCACCAAACGTTCTGGCTGACCGCGACCGACCACAGCCGCCTGTTCGTCAACCAGTGGCTGCCTGAAACCGCGCCGTTGGCGGTGGTCATGCTGTCCCATGGCATGGCCGAACACAGCGGTCGCTATGCCCGCCTGGCCCAGGCGCTGTGCGACGAAGGCTACGGTGTCTACGCGCCGGACCTGCGCGGCCATGGCAAGACCGGCGAAGAAGCGATCCTCGGCCACTTTGCCGACGAGGACGGCTGGGCCAAGGTCGTGGGCGACCTGGCCAGCCTCAATCATCACATCGGTCAGCAACACCCGAACACCCCCATCCTGCTACTGGGCCACAGCATGGGCAGCTACCTGGCCCAGGGTTACCTGCTGCATCACAGCGCCAGCCTGCACGGGGCGATGCTCAGCGGCTCGAACTTCCAGCCGGTGGCGCTCTATCGCAGCGCTCGCCTGATCGCCCGCTTCGAACGTTGGCGCCAGGGTGCCACGGGGCGCAGTGCCTTGATCGAATGGCTGTCGTTCGGCAGTTTCAACAAAAAATTCAAACCGACGCGTACCCCCTTTGACTGGCTCAGCCGGGACCCGGCCGAAGTCGACAAATACGTCCACGACCCGCTGTGTGGCTTTCGCTGCACCAATCAACTGTGGGTCGACCTTCTCGGCGGCTTGCAGCAAATCAGCAAAGCGTCCAATCTCGCCCAGATCGATCCGGGCCTGCCCCTGCTGGTGATCGGCGGTGAATGTGATCCGGTGAGTGAAGGCAAGCGTCTGAAGGATCTGGCCGACGCCCTGCGCGACACGGGCAGCCAATACCTGCAATTGACGATCTACCCGCAGGCCCGGCACGAATTGTTCAACGAAACCAACCGCGATGAAGTAACCGCCGACGTGCTGGCCTGGATCGCCCAAGCCCTGAACCACAAGCGACCGCCACGCAGCGAGTAGGCTAGCAACGTTTTTTCTTTACCCCACAGGATCTGAAACAGATGACCCAGGTTACCAACACCCCTTACGAAGCCCTCGAAATCGGCCAGACCGCCAGCTACAGCAAGACCGTCGAGGAACGCGATATCCAGCTGTTCGCGGCGATGTCGGGCGATCACAACCCGGTGCACCTGGACGCCGAATTCGCTGCGGCGAGCATGTTCAAGGAGCGCATCGCCCATGGCATGTTCAGCGGTGCGCTGATCAGCGCGGCGGTGGCGTGTGAGCTGCCTGGGCCGGGCACCATCTACATCGGCCAGCAGATGAGCTTTCAGAAACCGGTGAAAATCGGCGACACCCTGACCGTGCGCCTGGAAATCCTGGAAAAACTACCGAAGTTCCGCGTGCGTATCGCCACCCGCGTGTTCAACCAGCGCGACGAGCTGGTGGTGGACGGCGAAGCCGAAATCCTCGCCCCGCGCAAGCAGCAGACCGTGACGTTGCCGACGTTGCCGGCGATTACGGTGGGTTGATTCGCTGAAGCCACCAGTCTCTGTGGATTGAATGAACTGTGGCGAGGGAGCCCCCGCCGCGTCTTCGACGCTGCGCTGTCGCGCAGCAAACAATTATTCGGCCTAAGATAGGAGGTGCGCGCAGGACAGAGGCCGTAGTTATCACTGGCGTGTTCGCACCCGAG
>NZ_JAGDEZ010000084.1:0-5911 GCF_017498305.1 Pseudomonas sp. OA65 | reverse complement strand
TGGCTCAGCAATCGTTGGTTACATCTTTGATTTCTCGCGGAGTAACTTGTGATGCTGATAATCTGTTGACTAGCAGTCTGACTCCACAAGCACCCACACGAATTGCTTGATTCAGTTGTTAAAGAGCAGTTGGTTGAGCCTTTCGTCTCAACCGAGGCGCGCATTCTACAGCGCCCCGTGTATCTGTCAAGCGGTTATTTTAAGAAGTTTTCAAAGTTTCGCTTCGGAAACATCAACAACTTCAACCACTTGCGCTTCCGATCTCTCGTTAGCGGGAGGCGAATTCTACAGCGTTACTCGCTGCTGTCAACACCTCTTTTCACCGCTTTCGATCGAGAAGACCGAATCGCCGATAGAGCTAAACAACACCGCTCTATCTGCTCCTTCCGGGCTTCGATGAACTGAAGCCCAACACCTTCGAAACCTACTTAACTCATTGAATCTCAAGGAGTTTTCCGTTTCGACTGCGCCGGAAGTGGGGCGAATTATAGACTTCCAGAATCTGCCGTCAACCCTTAATTTCGCTTTTCTATCAATAAGTTGCGCAGCACCGGAAATCGCCCTTTAAAAACCCCTCTATATAGAAGAGCGCGCTCAAAGAACCCCTGCCTCCCTGAATGCCGCCACTGCCGCTTCATCCAACCCCAACACTCGCTGCAATACCTCCAGCGTATGCTCCCCTAATAAAGGGGGCGCATTGCGATACTCCACCGGCGTCTCGGACAGTCGAATCGGGCTGGCCACCTGCGGCACGCTACCAGCCAATAGATGAGGCAACTCCATTGCCAATCCACGCGCTTGCACCTGAGGGTCGGCAAACACTTGGGCAAGGTCGTTGATTGGCCCGCACGGCACACCTGCCTGCTCCAACTGGACCACCCACTCAGCGGTGGTCTTGAACACCGTGGCCTGGCGGATCAACGGAATCAACACCGCACGGTTTGCGACCCGCAGCTTGTTCGTGGCAAAACGCGGATCATCAGCCCACTGCGGCTGCCCGGCCACCTCAGCGAACTTGCGGAACTGGCCGTCATTACCCACAGTAAGGATGAAGTCGCCGTCAGCCGTAGGAAAATCCTGATAAGGCACGATGTTCGGATGAGCATTGCCCAGCCGCTTCGGCGCATTGCCTGTAGTCAGGTAGTTCATCGCCTGGTTGGCCAGGCAAGCCACCTGAACATCCAGCAAGGCCATGTCGATGTGCTGCCCTCCGCCGACATGATCCCGATGAGCCAGCGCCGCCAAAATGGCAGCCGTCGAATACAACCCTGTAAGGATATCCGTCAGCGCAACCCCCACCTTCACCGGCCCCGCGCCCTCATCACCCTCCGGACGGCCGGTCAGGCTCATCAAGCCCCCCAGCCCTTGGATCATGAAGTCATACCCGGCACGCTTGGCATAAGGGCCGGTTTGGCCAAACCCAGTGATCGAGCAGTAGATCAATTGCGGATTGATCGCCTTCAGCGAGTCATAGCCCAGGCCATACGCGGCCAGGCCGCCCACCTTGAAATTCTCGATCAGGATATCGGACTTGGCCGCCAGCTCCCGCACCAGCCGCTGACCCTCTGGTCGCGTAAAATCGATAGTCACCGACTGCTTGTTGCGATTGGCCGACAGATAATAGGCAGCTTCGGTCGTGTTCTCGCCTCGGGCATCCTTCAGGAAGGGCGGCCCCCAGGCGCGCGTATCGTCACCATTGCCGGGACGCTCGACCTTGATGACGTCAGCCCCCAGGTCCGCCAGGATCTGTCCGGCCCACGGCCCGGCCAGAACCCTCGATAAATCCAATACCCGCAGATGCGAAAGCGCGCCCATGACCGTTCTCCTATTAATAGAACGCCTGGATACCGGTCTGCGCACGCCCCAGGATCAGCGCATGAACGTCATGTGTGCCTTCATAGGTGTTCACGACTTCCAGGTTCACAAGATGGCGAGCGATACCGAATTCATCGGAAATACCGTTGCCGCCCAGCATGTCCCGCGCCATCCGAGCAATATCCAACGACTTGCCGCAGGAGTTGCGCTTCATGATCGAGGTAATCTCGACTGCCGCCGTGCCCTCATCTTTCATACGCCCCAAACGCAGGCAACCCTGCAGCGCAAGCGTAATTTCAGTCTGCATGTCGGCCAGTTTCTTTTGGATCAACTGATTGGCCGCGAGCGGACGACCGAACTGCTGGCGATCCAGCGTGTACTGGCGAGCGGTGTGCCAGCAGAATTCAGCGGCCCCCAAAGCCCCCCAGGAGATCCCGTAGCGCGCCGAGTTCAGGCAAGTAAACGGGCCTTTCAGGCCACGGACATCAGGGAAAATGTTCTCTTCCGGGACGAATACATTGTCCATGACGATTTCGCCGGTAATCGAAGCGCGCAGCCCGACCTTGCCGTGGATAGCTGGCGCGCTCAGTCCCTTCCAGCCTTTTTCAAGAACGAAACCGCGGATATCGCCAGCATCGTCCTTACCCCAGACGACAAAGACATCAGCGATCGGACTGTTGGTGATCCACATCTTGCTGCCCGTCAGGCTGTAGCCACCTTCCACTTTGCGCGCACGAGTAATCATCGCGCCTGGGTCGGAACCGTGGTTCGGCTCGGTCAGACCAAAGCAGCCGATCCATTCGCCAGACGCCAGCTTCGGCAAATACTTCTGCTTTTGTGCCTCGGTCCCGAATTCATTGATCGGCACCATGACCAGTGAGGACTGCACGCTCATCATCGAGCGATAGCCGGAATCGACGCGCTCCACTTCACGAGCGATCAGGCCGTAGCTGACGTAGTTCAGCCCGCTGCCGCCGTATTGCTCAGGAATGGTTGCCCCCAGCAGGCCCACTTCACCCATCTCGCGGAAAATCGCCGGGTCGGTTTTCTCATGGCGGAACGCCTCCAGCACTCGCGGGGCCAGTTTCTGCTGGGCGAACTGCTCGGCAGTGTCGCGGATCATGCGTTCTTCTTCCGTGAGCTGCTGATCCAGCAACAATGGATCGATCCAGTTGAAGCTCGCTTTACCGGCCATGAAAGAGTTCCTCGCCAATTAAATGAATGTCGTGGATTGATCCTAGGCGCGGTTTCCTACAAGGGCAAACGAGGATTACGCACTATGCTGTGCTAATTTCTCACTCCGTAAACGCCATAAACCCTGTTTAAGCAGCTATTGAGTGAGGCTTACGTACATGCGCCGTAAAATCCCCAGCACCGCTGCCCTGGTCAGTTTCGAGGCTGCCGCACGCCATGAAAGCTTCACCAAGGCCGCGCAGGAGCTTTCTCTTACGCAAGGCGCTATCTGCCGACAAATCGCCAGCCTGGAAGACTTTCTCAGCGTGGAGCTTTTCCGACGCTCGCATCGCGGCGTCAAACTGACCGAAGCAGGTCTTTCCTACAGCCGTCGGGTTGCCACCCAACTGGATGCCGTCGAGCGCGACACACTTTCCGTAATGGGACATACCGGCGCAAACGTGATCGAGCTGGCCGTGGTTCCGACTTTCGGCACCCAATGGCTGCTGCCGCGCCTCAAGGACTTCCAGCAGGAACACCCGGAAGTCACCGTCAACTTGACCAACCGCACACGCCCCTTTCTCTTCGCGGACACGGAGTTCGATGCTGCCATTTATTTTGGTGACGCGGACTGGTCCGGTACCGAGTCCCACAAGCTGATGGGTGAGAATCCGATGCCGGTATGCAGTCCTGCCTTACTGGGAGACCAGAAGAGCCTGACACCGGAGGCCATCGCCGATTTGCCCTTGCTCCAGCAGACGACTCGTCCGTATGCGTGGCGCCAGTGGTTCAACGCTCAGAACCTGAATATTGCGCGAGACCTGACAGGCCCTCGTTATGAACTATTCTCCATGCTCGCCCAAGCAGCCATGCACGACATGGGCATTGCGCTGATTCCGCCCTTTTTGATTCAGCGCGAGCTTGCAGAGCAAAGATTGGTCGTGGCCAACCGTAACGCGCTGTCGAGCATCAAGGCCTACTACCTGATGATTCCAGAGCGGAAGGTCGAATCTGCCTCTCTTCGAGCTTTTCGTGATTGGTTGGTGAAACAAGCTATTGGCTATCACCTTGATTAATAAGGGAAAGCAAAAACCCTACTTAGGTAGTCAACTAACAAAAGACGCTACAGATATAAGTTTATGTCGCATTCAGTCAATCTGTTATGAAACCCGTGCAGTAGTCTCCAAAGCGTCTAAACACATGGCTTAGAGCCATATCGCGCAGCGCATCAGCGCTTATTCATCTGGCCGATGGGAAAAATTGTCAATTTGAACCTAAATCCTTGGAAAGCACGGCCCACAAGGGCTGCCGATCGATAATTGCGACATTCGGTCACAGGGTGACTTGTAGTTAATTTTCCGTCACCCGTCATAATCCCTTGAAGGGCTGAATTTTCGCCTGCAAAATGCCGCGCCCCGCCTGGTTTGGCGGGATCGTGCTGATCGGCCGCCCCAGCCGCACCATCCGAAGTGCCTGGGTTTACTCAATAAGATCACGCAGGAGATTTGACGTGCACATTGGTGTTCCCCTCGAAACCCAAACGGGTGAAACACGGGTTGCTGCTACCCCGGAAACCATCAAGAAGTTGATCGGCCAAGGCCATAAAGTCACTGTCCAAAGCGGCGCCGGTATCAAGGCCAGCGTTATCGACAGTGCCTATGAGGCAGCGGGCGCAACCATTGGCAGCGCCAGTGATGCATTCGGGGCCGAACTGATCCTCAAGGTGGTCGCTCCCAGCGACAGCGAACTGACGCTGATCAAGAGCGGCACAGTTCTGGTGGGCATGCTCAATCCGTTCAACAACGAAACTATCGCCAAGCTGGCCGAACGCGGCATTACCGCTTTCGCCCTTGAGGCCGCGCCACGTACTTCCCGTGCCCAGAGCCTGGATGTGCTGTCGTCTCAGGCGAACATCGCCGGTTACAAAGCCGTGCTGCTGGCCGCTCATTACTATCCACGCTTCATGCCGATGCTGATGACAGCAGCGGGCACCGTGAAGGCGGCGCGCGTATTGATTCTCGGTGCGGGCGTGGCCGGGTTGCAGGCGATTGCCACGGCCAAGCGCCTGGGCGCCGTGATCGAGGCATCGGACGTGCGTCCGGCGGTGAAGGAGCAAATCGAATCCCTCGGCGCCAAGTTCGTCGACGTGCCTTACGAGACCGACGAAGAGCGTGAATGCGCGGTCGGCGTCGGTGGTTATGCCCGACCGATGCCGGCCAGTTGGATGCAGCGCCAGGCCCAGGCGGTGCACGAGCGCGCCAAGCAGGCTGACATCGTCATCACCACCGCATTGATTCCGGGCCGCAAGGCACCGACGTTGCTGAGTGCCGAAACCGTCGCGCAGATGAAACCCGGCTCGGTGGTCATCGACCTCGCGGCAGCCCAGGGTGGCAACTGTCCGCTGACCGTGGCTGATCAGGTGGTGATCGAGAACGGCGTCACCATCGTCGGCCCGACCAACCTGGCCGGTGAAGTCGCAGCCGATGCTTCGGCGCTGTACGCCCGGAACCTGCTGGACTTCCTGAAGCTGGTCTTCACCAAGGAAGGTCAGTTCGACGTGAACCTGGAAGACGACATCGTCGCCGCGTGCCTGATGTGCCGCGACGGCCAAGTCATCCGCAAAAACGCCTAAGCAGGGATTCAGACAATGGAAGAGCTTATCTCCCCCGGTATCTACAACCTGATCATCTTTGTGCTGGCAATTTATGTCGGTTATCACGTGGTCTGGAACGTAACGCCCGCGCTGCACACGCCATTGATGGCGGTGACCAACGCTATTTCGGCGATCGTAATCGTCGGCGCCATGCTCGCCGCCGCCCTGACCGTAACGCCGCTGGGCAAGACCATGGGCACCCTCGCCGTGGCCCTGGCCGCGGTGAACGTGTTCGGTGGCTTCCTGGTGACGCGCCGCATGCTTGAGATG
>NZ_JAGDEZ010000083.1:0-6267 GCF_017498305.1 Pseudomonas sp. OA65 | reverse complement strand
GCTCGGCTGCGAAGCAGTCGTAAACCGGCGGGTGCGGTGTGTCTGATACGCCGCAATTGGCAGGTTTTGGGGCCGCTTCGCGGCCCAGCGGGAGCAAGCTCCCTCGCCACGGGTTTGTCGATTGGCTTAAGAGAACAGCATTGCGCCCGGGTTTGACATCTTCCCGTCAGCCAGCAGTCACCTTGACGTCAGTCGCCCCCTCCTAGAGTGCTACGACCATCCCAACGAGGACCGTGTCGTGGAGCCCACTATGAATATTCGAAACCTGTCGATGGCCGGCCTGCTGGCCGTCATCTCCTTGAGCGGCTCGCCGCTGCTTGCCAAAGAACAAACGCAGATCCCGGCCTACGAATATGGCATGCCGCTGGACATCGCCAGGGTCATCCATATCGAGGAGGCGACATCGCCGGTGTGCGAGGTCGTGCAAGCCAAGATGACCTACTTGAACAGCCAAGGCACCAAGAAGCACGTCAGCTTTCTGCAGTTGGCCGAGGCGTGCTCCAAACAGTGACCGTCCGGCGATGCCGGTTCATTTCTTCAAACAGGGACTATCACCATGTGGAATAACACAACAACACCTACCCTTGGCCGCGTGAGTGACAGGGGCCGGCTGGCGAGGCTGGCGAGAACCCTTGCCGCCGGCATCGCGCTGCTCGCTTCGGTGAGTGTCGAGGCGTCCGATCGCGTAGCACCGAAACCGGACTGGTCGACCCACGACATGCCGTCCCAGAAAGGTCGGATTGTCCTGGTCACCGGCGGCACCAGTGGCATGGGCTACGAGGACGCGCTGGCCTTGGCCCGTGCCGGCGCCGAGGTCATCATCGCCGCGCGCAATCCGGAGCGCGGCGCCCAGGCCATCGCGCGTATCCGTGAATCCGTGCCCGACGCCAAGGTGCAGTTCGAGAACGTGGACCTGGCCGATCTTTCATCGGTGCGCGACCTGGCCCAGCGTCTCAATCAGCGGCTGCCGCGCCTCGACGTATTGATCAACAACGCCGCCGTCATGGCGCCGCCCGAGCGGGGCACGTCCGCCGATGGCTTTGAGCTTCAGTTGGCCACCAACTACCTGGGGCACTTCGCACTGACCGGCCTGTTGGTGCCGCTCTTGCGTCAAAGCCAGGATGCCCGCGTGGTGAGCCTGTCCAGCATTGCTGCGACACGCGGCACGATGAACCTCGATGACCTGCAGAGCGAGCAGAAATACGACCCGTACGGGGCCTACGCGCAATCGAAACTGGCGGTCCTGCACTGGGCCTTTGCCTTGCAGCGGCGCAGTGACGCTGAAAACTGGGGCATTCGCAGCATCGCAGCGCACCCCGGCGTGGCGGTCACCGAGCTGGTCGAACGCGGTCCTGGCCTGGACAGCGAGTTCGGTCGGCGCTGGGCCAAGGACCGCGACGCCTACCACTCAGCGGCACAAGGGGCGTTGCCGACGTTGTACGCCGCCACGGCTGCGCAAGCCGTGGGCGGAGCGTATTACGGCCCGACCGGAGACGCTGAAAGGCGCGGTCCGTTGGGCTTCGCCAAGACGCCGCCCGCCGCAAGTGCGCAGGCGGATGCCGAACGGCTCTGGGCCGTCTCCGAGCGCCTCACCGGCGTGACCTATCGCTGATGCAACCCTGGGCGCGGGCGTCCGTCCCGCGCTTGACCTTTCTTATTGCCGTCTCCCTGGAGTCCCTATGAGTGCGCCTTTCTATTTGCACCGGCTGAGCCTCGCCCTCAACGCCCGCGACGGCGAGTTGCGTCCGGCGCTGTGCGGGTTCCTGCTGTTTCTTTGCCTCTTCACCGGTTATTTCATGCTGCGCCCGATCCGCGAGTCGATGGGCATCGCGGCGGGAGTGGAGAACTTGCAATGGCTGTTTACCGCGACCTTCCTGGTCATGCTGGCGGCCGTGCCGTTGTTCGCCTGGCTCAGTTCCCGAGTACCGCGCCTGCGCCTGATCGACTGGGTGTACGGCTTCTTCGGTTTCAACCTGCTGATGTTCGTCGAGCTGTTCCAGTTCCAGCCGGACAGTGTCTGGCTGGCGCGGGTCTTTTACGTCTGGATCTCGGTTTATAACCTGTTCGTCGTGTCAGTGGCCTGGAGCCTGATGGCAGATGTGTTCGACAGCGAGCAGGCCAAGCGTCTGTTTGCCTTCATCGCCGCAGGCGCCAGCGTCGGCGGCTTGTTGGGGCCGGCCCTGAGCGCGTTGCTCATCGGTCCGCTCGGCGCCTCGGGGTTGATGTTTTTGGCGGCGTTGTTGCTCGGTGCCACGCTGGTGTTGAAACGGGCGTTGATGGCATGGCGCGAAAAGGGCGGGGCTGGCCGTCTTGGCGCCGCGCCGACGCAACATCCCCGGCAGCCCTTGCAGGGCAACCCGTTCAGCGGTTTGATGGCCGTGCTCGGGTCGCCTTACCTGTTGGGCATTGCCGGGTTTGTCGTGTTGTTGGCGACGGTCAGCACGTTTCTCTATTTCGAGCAGGCGCGCCTGGTGGCCGAGCTTTATCCGGATCGCGAAGCGCAAGTGCGCATCTTCGGCACCATCGATATCGTCGTGCAGGCCGGGGCGTTACTGTCCCAGCTATTCATCACCGGCCGTGTCGCACCGAAGCTGGGGGTGCGTGCCTTGCTGGCCATCGTGCCGTTGCTGATGTGCATCGGCTTCCTCGGCCTGGCGTTGGCGCCGGGGTTTGCGCTGCTGGTGGCGCTGATGATCGTGCGGCGGATCGGCGAGTACGCGTTCGTCCGACCGGGCCGGGAAATGCTGTTCGCGCCACTGGATGCGGAGAGTAAATACAAGGCCAAGAACTTTATCGACACCGTGGTCTATCGTGCGGGTGACGCCATGAGTGGCTGGATCAAGAGTCTGCTTGACCTGCTGGGGCAAGGCGCCGGCCCGGTCGCTGTGGTGGGCGCGGGTTGCGCGTTGCTGTGGGGCTACTTGGGTTGGCAACTGGGACGACAGGCCGATTATGCCGCTTCCAGGGAACAGCGCTTGGCGGCGATCTCGGCCAGGGAGCTAAACACCTCGACTGTCGCGTCGTAACTGCATGGTACGGGCCATGTCCACTTGAACGTCTGGCAAACCGCAGCCTCTGACATTAATGCGGGGCGAGCACGGTTCGCCCATCCATGCACGGAGGAGAGGTTCAATGAAGATTCTAATGGTGCTTACATCCCACGATCAGTTGGGTGACACCGGCAAGAAAACCGGTTTCTGGCTGGAGGAGTTTGCCGCGCCTTATTACGTGTTCGCCGACGCCGAGGCGACGATCACGCTGGCCTCTCCAAAGGGTGGGCAACCACCGCTGGACCCCAAGAGCGACGAAGAGGACGCCCAGACCGCTGCGACCCGTCGCTTCGCCTCCGATACCAGGGCCCAAGCGGCGTTGGCCAACACCGTCCCGCTGGGCGAGGTCGACCCCTATGACTTCGATGCGGTGTTTTATCCCGGAGGCCATGGGCCGCTGTGGGATCTTGCCGAGGACACTGACTCCAAGACCCTCATCGAAGCGTTTTATGCGGCGAACAAACCCATCGCGGCCGTCTGCCACGCGCCAGGTGTGTTCAAGAACGTCAACGCCCCAGACGGCGAACCCGTGGTCAAGGGTAAGAAAGTGACTGGATTCACCAACTCCGAGGAGGCGGCGGTGGGGCTGACTCATGTGGTTCCGTTCCTGGTGGAGGACATGCTCAAGGCCAAGGGCGGTGAGTACTCCAAAGGTGCGGATTGGGGGAGCTATGTGGTTGAGGATGGACACCTGATCACCGGGCAGAACCCCGCCTCATCGGAAGCTGCGGCCAAGGCACTGCTTAAGCGGCTGAAGCAGGAACAGGCGGGTTGAATCAGCTCCCGCGGAGTGGGCCACTCGGCCGTTTACAACGGGCAGTGGGCACAAAAGACCCGATGACGGCGAATGCCTGTCAGTTAAGCAGCAGACCTGTGGGAGCAAAGCTTGCTCGCGATAGCGGCAACGTTGCCAATATTGTAGTCGGCTGGCTTACCGCAATCGCGAGCAAGCTTTACTCCCACAGAATTTTGCCGTTTGCTGCGGGCGATCAGCCAAAGCCAATGATCGCCTTGGTTTCCAGATATTCCTCGAGGCCGAAGACGCCGTACTCACGACCATTGCCCGAGCGCTTGTAGCCACCGAATGGCGCCATGGGATCCCAGGCCGGGTAGTTCAGGAGCACTTGCCCCGCGCGGATACGAGAAGCCACCGCGCGCGCCAGATCAAGGTCCTGTGACTGAACATGGGCGCCGAGGCCATAGATCGTATCGTTGGCGATAGCGACTGCCTCATCGATGGTTTCGTAGGCAATGATGCACAGCACCGGCCCGAAGATTTCTTCCTGGGCGATCCGCATGGCGTTATCCACCTCGGAGAAAACCGTCGGGCGGGTGTAGAAACCCTTTTCAAAACCCGGCACGCGCCCCAAGCCGCCGCACAGCAGTTTGGCGCCCTCATGCAGGCCGGCCTCGATCATGGCTTGCACGCGATTGAACTGGGCTTCATTGGCGATGGGGCCGAGTACCGTTTCCGGTGATTGCGGATCGCCGACGATGATCGCATTGGCGGTGGCGGCCGCCAGCGCTTCGACCTCCGCCAGCCGGGCCTTGGGTACGATCATCCGGGTGGGGGCGCTGCACGATTGCCCGACGTTGCGAAACGCCGCCATGACGCCCAGTGGGACGGCTTTGGCAAAGTCGGCATCGGGCAGCAGGATATTCGGGGATTTGCCGCCCAATTCCTGCCCGACCCGCTTCGCCGTCGGCGCGGCCGCCTGGGCCACCAGCGCACCCGCGCGGTTTGAGCCAGTAATCGAGATCATGTCGACGTCCGCGTGTGCGGCCATCGCCGCGCCGACCACATGGCCGCTGCCGTTCACCAGGTTGAAGACGCCCGGTGGAAGGCCCGCGTCATGGACCACTTGGGCAAACAGAAGGGCGCTCAGAGGCGACAGTTCACTGGGCTTGAGCACCACCGTACAACCGGCCGCCAGCGCCGCGGCGACTTTTGCGGTGATCTGATAAAGCGGCCAGTTCCACGGCGTGATGAGGCCGCAGACGCCGATAGGCTCGCGTTGGATCGCGGTGCCGTTCTCGACGGCCTGGAAACGATACGTGGCCAGCAGGTCACGGGCGACCCGAACGTGCTCGGCCGCCAGGGGCACTTGCATCGCCCGTGCAGAGGCGATGGCGGCGCCCATTTCCAGGGAGATCGCCTGGGCAAACGCCTCTTTGCGCTCGAGGATAAGCTCATGGATCTTGCCCAGCACCCGCGCACGCACCGCTGTGGAAGTGGCAGACCAATCGGCAAACGCAGCACGCGCCGCCGCGACCGCCCGATCGACATCCTCGGCAGAGCCGCTGGCGACCTGGGCGACGACCTCTTCGGTAGCCGGATTGACCACCGGCAAACTGGCCGGACTGACCGGCGCCGACCAACCGCCATTGATGTAGAACAGGTGGGTGGTTTGCGGATCAACGCAGTAGGGATTTGAAGATTGGGTAGTCATCCAGGGCGTTCCTTTCGAGCCATATGCGAGTCTGTTCAATACGCTAACAAAGCAGCCCAGGGAAAATATGCCGTTGTTCAAGGGCGCAAAGGAGAATCTGCCGTATCTGCCTGTTTAACTGGTCATTACCGTGTGGCGAGGGAGCTTGCTCCCGCTGGGCTGCGCAGCAGACCCTTCTTTGTGAGCGCTTCGCACTGGAACGCCAGCCATGCGGGCGGACTGATAGCCGACCTGATCCTTGGTGGGACCGCGTTCCTCCTGTGGGAGCGGGCCTGCTCGCGAAGGCGGTGTGTCAGTTTGCGGTGATGTTGGATGTGCCGGCCTCATCGCGAGCAGGCTCGCTCCCACAGGGAATCCTGGGTGTTCATGAGTCTTGTATTCACAGCAAGTCCCATTGTGGGAGCGAGCCTGTTCGCGAAGGCGGTGTGTCAGTTTGCGGTGATGTTGGATGTGCCGGCCTCATCGCGAGCAAGCTCGGCTCCCACACTGATCTCGGGTGCTCATGGGGTCGGTGTCCACGGCCAATCCCTGTGGGAGCTGAGCTTGCTCGCGATAGCGGTGGTGCAGCACACATAAATGCCAGCCCCGACCGCTTGTGCTTTGCTTTGGATCTTGATCTTGATCTTGATCTTGATCTGGCCGCCCCGTTAACCACGCTGGCCGAACGCAGGCATTGCGCAGTGGGCAACCCGGCATGGATGCCGGGTTAGCCGCGCTGGGCCATGGATGGCCCTTCGCGGCGGCCCACGGAGCAATGCCGGAGTGAG
>NZ_JAGDEZ010000082.1:0-6436 GCF_017498305.1 Pseudomonas sp. OA65 | reverse complement strand
GCCATAGATTCTGGGCAACCACATTTTCCGTGGAAATTGAACCTATTCGCTATCGTGCAGCCTTGACCTGGAATTTGTTTTAGAAAATCAAGTGCTTGCGTTTTGTTTGATAGGAGCTTGCTCCCGCCGGGGGTAGCAGCTGCCGCAGGTTGCGATCTTTTGATCTTGATTTGATCTTTCGCTTGAGATTCAAGCGCCAGGGGAAAGATCGCAGCCTCGTTGCACTCGACAGCTCCTACACAGCTACCCAGTTGCTAAATGCGTGGGTTTTCTACCAGTAGTTTTCCACCGCCACCTGGCCCGGACGACGGGTCAGGCTCAGTTGCAGGCCCCTGGCCTTGAGCAGCTTGCGTGTGTCGTCGATCATTTGCGGGTTGCCGCACAGCATCACCCTCGAGCGCTCCGGTGTCAGCGCTACGCCGGCAGTGCGCTCCAACTCGCCGTTGTCGATCAGCGTGGTAATCCGCCCGTTGAGCGCTCCCGGATGCTGCTCACGGGTGACGGTCGCAATGAAACAAAACTTGTGAGCGTACTCGGCCAGGTAGTCGCGCTGGGGCAGTTCCTGGATGAGCGCCTGATAGGCCAGCTCCTGTGCCTCGCGCACGCTGTAGACCAGGATGATCCGCTCGAACTTTTCCCAGACCTCAAAATCCTGAAGGATCGAAAGAAACGGCGCCACGCCCGTCCCCGTGGACAGCAACCACAGATCCCGACCATCGACGAAGCGGTCAAGCGTCAAGTAGCCAAAAGCCTGGCGATCCACCAACAACTCATCGCCCGGTTGCAAACGGCTGAGTTCGCTGGTGAATTCGCCATCGGGGACTACGATGGAAAAGAATTCGAGGAACTCGTCGAACGGCGACGACACCATGGAGTACGCCCGCCAGACGGTGGTGCCGTCCGCCTTGGCGACACCCAGCCGGGCAAACTGGCCCGCCCGGAAGCGAAAACCGCGATCCCGGGTCGTGCGCAAGGTAAACAAATGAGGCGTCAACGGCTGGACATCAAGCAAGGTCTGGCGGGTGAACTTCTCTGCGCTGTCGGTCATGAGCCACTCCTAGGGGGCAAGGCGTGCAGTGTCCCGCAAAGTGAGCGTTCTCACCACTGGGGCGGGCAATGGCACTTTAGTCACATATCCGCCCCTTTCACTTGCCAATACTTTCACCAAACTTATACAAATATCCAGAGCTGTAAAATGAGCAGCCTTAAAGTTATATGTGTAAATATTACCAAATGTAACTTGGCCGAAAAAAACCGACTGAAAATTAGGAATAGTCCTACACTAAAATTTCGCATCATGGATTGGATCCGCATGGACGAATCAAACCCAGGAGAAAGCGATGGACAGGTGGAAGGACTTGTTGCTGAAAAAGTTATCCTGTGAAAAGGACCTGCAGACGGCCTATCGTCTAGTATTGAATTTCTTTAACAATCAAGGATTTGAATATTGTGCATTTGCAGCCTATCTCGGAAGCCCCGACAAACACACCAGCAAGGTAAACCTGAATAATTATCCTTATGGATGGGACCGCCTTTATGAACAAAACGGTTATGCGTCGAACGACCCATTAGTAGCACATTGCAATCAATCACCGCTCCCAATCTTGTGGGATGAGACTGTTTTCGCTCAGGCACCCAAGTTATGGCGCGAACTAAATCGACAAGGACTCAAGTACGGCTGGACCCAGGCCGTTCATGACGACCAAGGCGCCCAGTGCAGCCTGTTCAGCCTTGCACGGACCCATTGTCCCATTGATATCGAGGAACACTATGGCAATCTCGGCTACGCCATCTTCGCCAGTCAAAGGCTGCATGCCCTGGCCAGCAAAAAAATGGCAGACGCCATCGCGGTCCAGCCCAAATGCCACTTGTCGCCAAGAGAGATCGAAGTGTTGAGGTGGTCAGCCGAAGGCAAGACGGCGTCGGAAGTGGGCAGAATTCTGTGTCTTTCCGAACGAACCGTGAATTTCCATGTGTGCAGTTGCATGCGAAAGCTGAACGTCAGCAACAAGATTTCAGCGGTGGCCAAAGCCGCCCAGATCCATGTGATCTGACCCCTGGCGTGGCACTGCTGGACTAAAAAACCTGCGAGTAATGTGCAACAAAAAAACGTACCATTTACGGTCCCTCTTGAATGATGCCGCTGCTTGCACGCGACGCAGTTCATTCAGTCGGTCCCGCACAGACACCTACCTTCGGGCAGCGGGACATTCGTTGATCTCCAGAGTCCCCATCCATGCCCCTGCTTGACAGCCCTTTCGCTCAACTCGACCTGATCCGCCAACCCGAACAGCAGAACGAACCGCTGCAAGCCTTCGATGCGGCTGATGAATACCTGCTCGCGTACCTGGCCGAACAACAACCCGCCGCGCAGAGTCGAGTCCTGGTGCTCAATGACAGCTTCGGTGCCCTGGCAGCCAGCCTGGTCGGTAATGTCCTGGTGACCAGCAGCGGGGACTCCTTCCTGGCCTTGCAGGCGCTGGAGAAAAACCTGGTGCGCAACGGCCGGCCCTTCGACGCGGTGCCAACGCTGCCCGCCAGCGAGGCGTTGACCGGCCCGTTCGACCGCGTCCTGATCAAAATACCGAAAACCCTGGCCCTGCTGGAGGAACAGCTGATTCGCCTGCAAGGCCAATTGGCGCCGGGCGCCCAGGTGATTGCCGGAGCGATGATCAAACACCTGCCGCGGGCCGCCGGGGATTTGCTGGAGCGTTATATCGGCCCGGTGCAGGCCTCCCTGGCGGTGAAAAAGGCGCGGCTGCTGATCGCCACGCCAGCCGCCGCCTCACCCGGCAGTGCCCCGGCCGTATCGCCCTACCCCACGCGCTATTGGCTGGACGAACCGAAAATCGAACTGCTCAACCACGCCAATGTGTTTTGCCGCGAAGGCTTGGACATCGGCACCCGCGCGTTCCTGCCACATCTGCCGAAAAACCTCGGCACGGCCCGGGTCGCGGACCTGGGCTGCGGCAACGGCGTGCTGGCCATCGCCAGTGCCCTGCAAAACCCCGAGGCCCATTACACCCTGGTGGACGAGTCGTACATGGCCGTGCAATCGGCTGCCGAGAACTGGCGCGCGGCCCTCGGCGAACGCGAAGTGACGATCCGGGCCGGCGATGGTCTGGCCGGGCAAGAAGCGCAGTCCCTGGATGTGGTGTTGTGCAATCCGCCCTTCCACCAGCAGCAAGTGGTGGGCGACTTCCTCGCTTGGCGGATGTTTCAGCAGGCTCGCGAAGCGTTGGTGGTGGGCGGCGCGCTGTACATCGTCGGCAACCGGCACCTGGGCTACCACAGCAAACTGGCGCGACTGTTCCGAGGCGTCGAGCAAGTGGCCGCCACGCCGAAATTCGTGATTCTCAAAGCCCGCAAGTAAACCTTCCTGGTGGAGGCAAACTTGCTTCCACCAGGAAATCAGTGAGTGGTCAATCCCGCGGCATTCATGAACATTCGCATCAAGCTGGCGACGATGAACAACGCCAGCACGCTGCCGGCCCAGATCAGCGCCAGCCAGCCGAGCCGCTGCCAGAGTGGCTTGCGTTCGGCGGCCTCGATGTCTTTCAAGTCAGGTTTGGCCATGTTCACGCCCTCAATGGTAGCCGTCGTCATGGGTCACCTTGCCGCGGAACACGTAGTAGCTCCAGAAGGTGTACACCAGGATCAACGGAATGATGAACAACGTCCCCACCAGCATGAAGCCTTGGCTCTGGGGCGGTGACGAGGCGTCCCAGATCGAGATGGACGGCGGCACGATATTCGGCCACAGGCTGATGCCCAAGCCGCTGTAGCCGAGGAAGATCAGCACCAGGGTCAGGATGAAAGGCGTGTAGTTGGCATTGCGGGCCACCGCGCGGAACAATCCGTACATGGTCACCAGCACCAGGATCGGCACCGGCAGGAACCAGAACAGGTTTGGCAACGTGAACCAGCGGGCGGCGATGTCGGCGTGGGCCAGCGGCGTCCAGATGCTGACGATACCGATCACGGCCAACACCACGAACGCCAGCGGCCGGGCCAGGTCATGCATCTGCTCTTGCAGCTTGCCCTCGGTCTTCATGATCAGCCAAGTGCAGCCGAGCAACGCGTACGCCGCGATCAACGCCAGGCCACAGAACACCGTGAACGGCGTGAACCAATCCAGGGAGCCGCCGGCGAACTGGCGATTGACCACCTCGAAACCGTCGATGAACGCCCCCAGCGCCACGCCCTGGAAGAAGGTGGCCGTCAGCGAACCGCCAATGAACGCTTTGTCCCAGAGGTGGCGCTTCTCAGCCTTGGCCTTGAAACGGAACTCAAAAGCCACGCCGCGGAAGATCAGGCCGATGAGCATCAGGATCAACGGCAGGTACAGCGCCGAAAGCACCACCGAATAGGCCAGCGGAAACGCCCCGAACAATCCGGCACCGCCCAGCACCAGCCAGGTTTCGTTACCGTCCCAGACCGGCGCCACGGTGTTCATCATCACGTCGCGGTCGCGCTCGCCCTTGACGAAGGGGAAGAGGATGCCAATCCCCAGGTCGAAGCCGTCCATGATCACGTACATCATGATGCCGAAGATGATGACCACGGCCCAGATCAGCGGAAGATCAATACCCATGACTCAATTCCCCTTGTTCGAGCGGTCGTTGTGGTCCACATCGTCGTCGCCTTCGTTGGCGGCCGACAGTGGCCGGGCCGGGGTGCGTTTCTGGCCCGGGCCGCCATCGCTCGGTTCGTCTTCGTGGGCCACCGGCCCTTTGCGCACCAGGCGCATCATGTAGCTCAGGCCCGCACCGAACAGCGCGAAATACACTACGACGAACAGCACCAGGGTGATGCTCATCTGGGCGAAGCTGTGGCCGGACGACGCATCGGCCGTGCGCATCAAGCCATAGACCACCCAAGGCTGGCGGCCGATCTCCGTGGTAAACCAACCGGCCAGGATCGCCACCAGGCCGGACGGCCCCATCCACAGCACCATGTAGAGGAACGGCCGGGACTGATAGATCCGATCCTTGCGGCGCAGCCACAGGCTGCACAGCCCGGTAAAAATCATCAGCAAGCCGAGGCCGACCATGACCCGGAACGACCAGAACACGATGGTCGAGTTCGGTCGATCCTCAGGCGGGAACTCCTTGAGGGCCGGCACCTGCTCGGTCAACGAGTGCGTCAGGATCAGGCTGCCCAGGTACGGAATTTCCACGGCGTATTTGGTTTTCTCCGCTTGCATGTCGGGCCAGCCGAACAGGATCAGCGGGGTCGGTTCATTGCCGACGTTTTCCCAGTGGCCCTCGATGGCGGCGATTTTCGCCGGTTGATGCTTGAGGGTGTTCAGGCCATGGAAGTCGCCGATGACCGCTTGTATCGGCGCCACCAGCAATGCCATCCACATCGCCATCGACAGCATCCGGCGAATGGCCGGGTTGTCGCGGCCGCGCAGCAGATGCCAGGCCGCCGACGAGCCGACGAAGAACGCCGTGGCCACGAACGCCGCGGTGGACATGTGCAGCAATCGATAAGGAAACGAGGGGTTGAACACCACCGCCAGCCAATCCACCGGGATCACCCGGCCGTCGATGATTTCGTAGCCCTGGGGGGTTTGCATCCAGCTGTTGGAGGACAGAATCCAGAAGGTCGAGATCAAGGTGCCGATCGCCACCATGACCGTGGAAAAGAAATGCAGGCCACGGCCGACGCGGTTCCAGCCAAACAGCATCACGCCGAGGAAACCCGCCTCGAGGAAGAACGCCGTGAGCACCTCGTAGGTCAGCAGGGGCCCGGTCACCGCACCGGCGAAGTCTGAAAAGCGGCTCCAGTTGGTCCCGAACTGATAGGCCATGACCAACCCGGACACCACCCCCATGCCGAAGTTGACGGCAAAGATCTTCGACCAGAAATGGTACAGGTCGCGGTAGGTGTCATCGCGGGTCTTGAGCCACAAGCCCTCGAGCACCGCCAGGTAACTCGCCAGGCCGATGGTGATGGCCGGAAACAGGATGTGGAACGAGATCGTGAATGCGAACTGGATTCGGGCGAGATCGAGCGCCTCCAAACCGAACATAAGTCTTCCTCTGTCAGGTAAAACCGGCTGCGGGTGGGGCTTGCACCCACTCCCCAGGGATATGGAGTGCAGTGCTTTTCAAATCGTTCTTTTTTTAACCGTCACAACGCAGGACGCAGGCCGGATGGCCACCAGCCCAACGCCCCGAAAGGTATTGACCTGGATCAAGCAATGTTCAAAGAGTAGCCGCATTCTCGCCGATGAATGGCGTGGTCGTTTGTCGCGTGACAGGTTGTCTCAGTGCCGAAACCCAGTTCCAGACGCCTGCAATCTTTGTGGCGAGGGAGCCCCCGCCGCGTCTTCGACGCTGCGCTGTCGCGCAGCAAACAATTATTCGGCCTAAGATAGGAGGTGCGCGCAGGACAGAGGCCGTAGTTATCACTGGCGTGTTCGCACCCG
>NZ_JAGDEZ010000081.1:0-8499 GCF_017498305.1 Pseudomonas sp. OA65 | reverse complement strand
GAGCTTGCTCCCGCTGGGCTGCGCAGCGGCCCCAAGGCCAGGCGCCGCGGTGTGTCAGGCTGGTGTCGTCAGCCTCATGGGGGCGCTTCGCACCCCAGCGGGAGCAAGCTCCCTCGCCACAAAAGCGACCTTCATCTTGCTGGACGTCCGCGTGTGCTCACGGATGGGGAGTTTAGTTTTTGAAGAAGTGGAACCTCGGAGCGTCCCTGGCGACATTCCCACGCAGGAGCGAGGAAACGATCGACAGCCCCTGACACACGGCTGAACGGCTGTTGTGGCGAGGGAGCTTGCTCCCGCTGGGCTGCGCAGCGGCCCCAAGGCCAGGCGCCACGGTGTGTCAGGTTGATGTGGGCAGCTTCATGGGGGGCGCTTCGCGCCCAGCGGGAGCAAGCTCCCTCGCCACAAAAGAGGCCTTCATTTGCTGGACGTCCGGGTGTGCTCACGAATTCGGCGTTTAGTTTTCCCAAGTTGATTTCAATCAAGGGCCCATGCCAGGGGCGGGCCCCACAATGATCGCCAAGATCCTGTCTTCAAGCCCTGGCGCTCATGACCCGTCCCTCTGTGATGTTGCACCTATCCCGCTCCTGGCTCCCCGGGCTGTTCGTTCTACTGCTGATGTTCGCCGCAATCGTCCAGGCCAAGGACTACGGTGACCTTCCGCAACAGCGCATCCACCACGTCCTGGGCTCGGTCGATTCGATCTCCGAACCCGACGGTCCCTTCAAGGTTCGCAAGCTGTCCGCCGCTGGCAAGGTCCTGGGCTACGTGTTCCAGAGCCTGGATGTGGTGGACATTCCGGCGTACTCCGGCAAGCCGATCAACGTCCAGGTCATTCTCGATCCTGCCGGGGTGATTCTCGACGCCTATGTGCTGGAACACCACGAACCGATCCTGCTGATCGGCATCGCCGAAGAGAAACTCCACGCATTCAGCGCGCGCTACAGCGGCATCAAGGTCAACCAGCGAGTGGTGGTAGGGCATTCCAGCGACCCGAATGCGGTGACGGTCGATGCGATCGCCGGCGCCACGGTGACGGCCATGGTGGTCAACGAAGTGATCATGCGCGCCGCCCACGATGTCGCGGTGTCCCTCGGCCTGGTCAAGAGTGACGCAGGGTTGGCCGTGGCACCGGCGCGAGTGCGCGCCGATAGCTACGAGGCCGCCGACTGGAAGACCCTGACCGGCAACGGCGCGATCCGTCGCCTGCACCTGACCCGTGGCCAGGTCGATGCGTCCTTCAAGGGCACTGAAGCCGAACAGGTCGAGACCGCCAGCGGCGAGCAGGTGAATGACACTTTCATCGACCTCTACGCCACTCACCTCAACCCTCCCACCATTGGCCGCAACCTGCTGGGCGAGGCGCAATACCGCACGTTGATGGCCGAGCTCAAGCCGGGCGAACAAGCCATTGCAGTGATGGGCAGCGGCCGTTATTCCTTCAAGGGCTCGGGATACGTGCGTGGCGGCATCTTCGACCGGGTGCAGTTGCGTCAGTCCGGCGACACCATCAGTTTTCGCGACCTGGATTTCCAGCGCCTGAATGATGTGGCCCTCGACGACATGCCGGACTTCGATGAAATGGCGATTTTCATCATCCGCGCCGCCCACCGTTTCGACCCTGGCTCGCCCTGGAGCCTGGAGCTGCTGGTGCGCCGTCAGACCGGACCGGTCAGCGGCACCTTCAGCAGCTTCGAGCTGGCCTATCAGTTGCCCGAACCCTACCTGGAACGGCCATTGCCCACCGCCGAGCAACTGGCGGCCGCCGAAGAAGCCAGCCGGCCAATGTGGTTGACACTCTGGTACCAGAAAAGCGTGGAGATTTCGGTGTTGGGTGCGGCGTTGCTGGTCCTCACCGCGATCCTGTTTTTCCAGGATTCACTGGCCCGGCGGCCCACGTTGTTGCACTGGGTACGTCGCGGTTACCTGGTGTTCACCGTGGTGTTCCTGGGCGGCTTTGCGCTGGCGCAGTTGTCAGTGGTCAACGTGCTGACCTTCGTCCACGCCCTGTTCGAAGGCTTTCGCTGGGAACTGTTCCTCACCGATCCGCTGATCTTCATCCTCTGGGTGTTCACCGCCGGCAGCATTCTGTTGTGGGGACGCGGGGTGTTCTGCGGCTGGCTGTGTCCGTTCGGCGCGTTGCAGGAGCTGATCAACGAACTGGCGCGCAAGCTCAAGGTGCCCCAATACGAGCTGCCGTTCGCCGTGCATGAGCGGCTGTGGGCGATCAAGTACATCATTTTGCTGGTGCTGTTCGGCGTCTCGCTGGAGTCGATGGCCACCGCCGAACGGCTGGCCGAAGTGGAACCCTTCAAGACCGCCATCACCCTCAGGTTTGATCGCCAGTGGTGGTTCGTGGCATACGCAGCGGGCCTGCTGGTGATCAATGTCTTTACCCGCAAAGTCTATTGCCGCTACGTCTGCCCGCTGGGCGCCGCCTTGGCGATGCCGACCCGCCTGCGCTTGTTCGACTGGCTCAAGCGCCGCAAGGAATGCGGCAATCCCTGCCAACTGTGCGCCAAGGAATGCGAGATCCAGGCGATCCATCCCGATGGCCGGATCAACGCCAACGAATGCCATTACTGCCTCGATTGCCAGATGACCTGGCACAACGAAAACAAATGCCCGCCGCTGATCAACAAGCGCAAGAAGCGCGGCAAGGCGGCCGTGACCGATGCGCAACTGATTCCCGTGGTGCAGGTGAACCCGGCGCCTTGAGGCACCCCAATGGCCTGTCCCTTGACCGTTTCATTCTTCATGGAGCACACAGCATGAGCGACAAAAAAGACCAAGTCCCTGGCGCGGTGGAAGCGCCCCGGGGTGTCAGCCGGCGCAGTTTTCTCGGCACCGGTGCGGTGACGGGCGCGGTGCTGGCCGGCGCGACGGCGCTGGGCGCCGGGACGTTCACCCGCGAGTCCTGGGCAGCGGCGGCCAAGGAGGCCAAGTCCAAGATCCACGTCGGGCCCGGTGAATTGGACGAATACTACGGGTTCTGGAGCGGCGGCCACCAAGGCGAGGTGCGGGTGCTGGGTGTGCCGTCGATGCGCGAGCTGATGCGCATCCCGGTGTTCAACGTCGATTCGGCCACCGGTTGGGGGCTGACCAACGAGAGCAAGCGCATCCTCGGTGACAGCGCCAAATACCAGAACGGCGACTGCCACCACCCGCACATCTCCATGACCGACGGCAAGTACGACGGCAAATACCTGTTCATCAATGACAAGGCCAACTCCCGGGTCGCGCGCATTCGCCTGGACATCATGAAGTGCGACAAGATCCTCACCGTGCCCAACGTCCAGGCCATCCACGGCCTGCGCCTGCAGAAGGTGCCGTACACCAAGTACGTGTTCGCCAACGCCGAGTTCGTGATCCCGCACCCCAACGACGGCCATACCTTCGACCTGCAGGACAAAAACAGCTTCACGATGTTCAACGCCATTGATGCCGAAAAAATGGAAATGGCCTTCCAGGTGATCGTCGACGGCAACCTGGACAACTCCGACGCCGACTACACCGGCAAATACGCCGCCAGCACCTGCTACAACTCCGAGAAGGCCTACGACCTGGGCGGCATGATGCGCAACGAGCGCGACTGGGTGGTGGTGTTCAACATCCCGCGGATCGAGGCGGCGATCAAGGCCGGCAAGTTCATCACCCTGGACGGTTCCAAGGTGCCGGTGGTCGATGGCCGCAAGACCGATGGCAAGGACTCCGAATTCACCCGTTACATTCCCGTGCCGAAGAACCCCCACGGGCTCAATACCTCGTCGGACGGCAAATACTTCATCGCCAACGGCAAGCTGTCGCCCACGGTCTCGATGATCGCCATCGACCGCCTGGATGATTTGTTCAACGACCGTTACAAGGACCCGCGCGAAGTGATCGTCGCCGAGCCCGAACTGGGGCTTGGGCCGCTGCACACCACGTTCGACGGGCGCGGCAATGCCTACACGACGCTGTTCATCGACAGCCAGGTGGTGAAGTGGAACATGGACGAGGCCATCCGCGCCTACAAGGGCGAGAAGGTCAACTACATCAAGCAGAAACTCGACGTCCAGTACCAGCCGGGCCACAACCATGCGTCCCTCACCGAAACCAGCGAGGCGGACGGCAAGTGGCTGGTGGTGTTGTGCAAATTCTCCAAGGACCGCTTCCTGCCCACCGGCCCATTGCACCCGGAAAACGATCAACTGATCGACATTTCCGGAGAAGAGATGAAGCTGGTGCACGACGGCCCGGCCTTCGCCGAACCCCATGACTGTATTCTCGCGCGGCGCGACCAGATCAAGACCCAGAAAATCTGGAACCGCAACGATCCGTTCTTCGCCGACACCGTGGCCCTGGCGAAGAAGGACGGCATCAACCTCGAAACCGACAACAAGGTCATCCGCGACGGCAATAAGGTGCGGGTGTACATGACCTCGATGGCGCCGGCCTATGGCCTGACGGAATTCACCGTCAAGCAAGGCAACGAGGTGACCGTGACCATCACCAACATCGACCAGATCGAAGACGTGTCCCACGGTTTTGTCATGACCAACCACGGCGCCAGCATGGAGATCAGCCCGCAACAGACCTCATCCATCACCTTCACCGCCGACAAGGCCGGCTTGCATTGGTACTACTGCAGTTGGTTCTGCCACGCCCTGCACATGGAAATGGTCGGGCGCATGCTGGTTGAGAAGGCCTGAGTCATTCATCAAGGAGACAGGCGCAATGACCAGGAAAACGCAGCATGCAAACGTTCGTCGACCGGTCATTGCCCTGGTGTCCTGCCTGCTGTCGGGCGGTGCGTTCGGCGCGCCGCAACCGATGACGAATCTGCCTTTGCAGGCTGAGGGCGAGCAGCGATGGCGCCTGCCTGCGGGGCACTACCAAGGCTCGTTCAGTATCGATCAGCCGATGACGCTCACTTGCGCGCCAGAGGCGATATTCGAGGCGCAAGGCGAGGGCAATGGCCTGATCATTCGCGCGCCGAACGTGCAGGTCCAGGGCTGCACCTTCCTGGACTGGGGCCACGACCTTACGGCCATGAACGCCGCCGTGTTCATCCAGCCCGGGGCAAGAGGCGCCGTGGTGCGCGGTAATCGGATGCAAGGCCAGGGCTTCGGTATCTGGGTCGATGGCACGCGGGACGTCAGCCTGATCGACAACCGCATCCAGGGCGACCCTAGCCTGCGCTCCCAGGACCGGGGCAACGGCATCCATCTGTATGCGGTCCACGGCGCTCGGGTCATCGGTAATCAGGTGCGGGAAACCCGTGACGGCATCTACATCGACACCTCCAACGGCAACCTGCTCCAGGGCAACACGCTGGAGGATTTGCGCTACGGCGTGCATTACATGTTCGCCAACGATAACCGCCTGCTGGACAACGTCACCCGGCGCACCCGCACCGGCTATGCCTTGATGCAAAGTCGCCAATTGACGGTGATCGGCAATCGCTCCGAACAGGATCAGAACTACGGGATCCTGATGAACTACATCACCTATTCCACCCTGCGCGACAACTTCGTCAGCGACGTGCGAGACGGGTCCACCGGCGACACCATGATCACCGGCGCCGAGGGCAAGGCGCTGTTCATCTACAACTCATTGTTCAACCGCATCGAAGGCAATCATTTCGAGCGCAGCGCCGTGGGCATTCACCTGACGGCCGGCTCGGAGGATAACCGCATCGCCGGCAATGCCTTCGTCCACAACCAGCGCCAGGTCAAATACGTGGCCACGCGGTTGCAGGAATGGTCGGCGGACGGCCGTGGCAATTATTGGAGCGATTACCTGGGTTGGGATCGCAACGGCGACGGCCTGGGCGATGTGGCCTATGAACCCAACGACAACGTCGATCGCCTGCTGTGGCTGTATCCCCAGGTGCGGTTGTTGATGAACAGCCCGGGAATCGAACTGCTGCGTTGGGTGCAGCGAGCCTTCCCGGTGATGAAATCCCCCGGGGTGATGGACAGTCATCCGCTGATGGAAACCCCTGTCCAGCCCCCACCACGCAACAGTGCCCAGGAGAACGCGTCTTGAACGTCGTCGAGATCGAAGGGGTCAGCCAGCGTTATGGCGATGTCGCCGTGCTGCGCGGGCTGGACTTGAACCTGGCCCAGGGCGAGGTGCTCGGGCTGTTCGGGCACAACGGTGCGGGCAAGACCACCACCATGAAGTTGATCCTCGGTTTGCTGCGGGCCAGCGAGGGTGAGGTGCGTGTCTTCGGTCGCGCGCCCAGCGACCCGAGTGTGCGGCAGATGCTCGGTTATCTGCCCGAGAACGTGATGTTCTACCCGCAGTTGAGCGGGCTGGAAACCTTGCGCCATTTCGCCCGGCTCAAAGGCGCGGCACCGGAGCAGGTGGAGCGTCTGCTGGAGGAAGTGGGGCTGGCGGGCGCCGCCAGGCGGCGGGTGAGGACCTATTCCAAGGGCATGCGCCAGCGCCTCGGCCTGGCCCAGGCGCTGCTCGGCCAGCCGCGCCTGTTATTGCTGGACGAACCGACCGTGGGCCTGGACCCCATCGCCACCCAGGACCTCTATCAACTGCTCGACCGCCTGCGTTGGCAGGGCACCAGCATCATTCTTTGCTCGCACGTGTTGCCGGGGGTGGAAGCGCACATCAACCGTGCCGCGATCCTTACCCGGGGCCGGCTGTTGGCCCTGGGCAGCCTGGCCCGGCTGCGGGAGGACGCCGGGCTGCCGACGCTGATCCGCGCCTCGGGCCTGTCACGGGCCGACTGGCTTCGCCAGCATTGGCGCAGCGAAGGGCATGCCACCCAAGGCTGGGGCGCCGAAGGGGTGCAGGTGTCCGCGCCGGATGGCAGCAAGCTCAAATTGCTGCGCCAGTTGCTGGCCCAGGACGACCCGACGGATGTCGAGATCAAGCCGCCGTCCCTGGAGGATCTGTACCGTCATTACATGGTCCGTGCCGCCGCCGAGGAGGGCAGCCTATGAACCCGGTCTGGAACATGGCCCGCAAGGAATTCAGCGATGGCCTGCGCAATCGCTGGTTGTTGGCGATCAGCCTGTTGTTCGCGGTGTTGGCGATCGGCATCGCCTGGCTCGGCGCGGCGGCGTCCGGTCAGCTGGGGTTTACCTCGGTGCCCGCCACGGTGGCGAGCCTGTCCAGCCTGGCGACGTTCCTGATGCCGCTGATTGCCTTGCTGCTGGCCTACGACGCGATTGTCGGCGAAGACGAGAACGGCACATTGCTGCTGTTGTTGACTTACCCGTTGGGGCGCGGCCAATTGCTGTTGGGCAAGTTTGTCGGGCACGGCTTGATCCTGGCCCTGGCCACCTTCATCGGCTTTGGCTGCGCCATGCTGGCCATCGCTCTGCTGGTGGACGATGTCCAGTTGAGCCTGCTGCTCTGGGCCTTCGGCCGGTTCATGGTGTCCAGCACGCTGCTGGGCTGGGTGTTCCTCGGGCTGGCCTATGTGCTGAGCAGCGTGTCGGCGGAGAAATCCACCGCCGCCGGATTGGCGCTCGGGGTGTGGTTTTTCTTCGTATTGGTGTTCGACCTGGCCTTGCTGGCGCTGCTGGTGCTGAGCGAGGGGCGGTTCAGCCCGGAGCTGTTGCCATGGCTGCTGCTGTTCAACCCTACGGACGTGTATCGGTTGATCAACCTGTCCGGGTTCGATGCGGCGTCCAGCGGTGCCGCGGTGCTGACCCTGGGCAGCGACTTGCCGGTGTCAGGGCCGTTGCTCTGGCTGTGTTTGGGCCTGTGGATGGCAATCCCATTGTGGTTGGCCTATCGGTTGTTCAATCGCCGGTGCCCGTGAATTTCAATCTTGATAAGGGAGCATGCAACGATGAAAAAGGTGTACCTCAAGGGGGGGCGCCTCTTGGCCGGGGTGTTGGTGTGCCTGGCGCTGGCGCTGGCGGCGTGCGGCAAGGTCGAACCACCTGCGGCCAGCGAGGCGGCGCTGGCGTTTCATCCCAGTGACGAGTGCCATGTGTGCGGCATGGTCATCACTGACTTCCCCGGGCCCAAGGGCGCGGCGGTCGGGGCAGGGGGCGTGAAGAAATTCTGCTCGCCGGCGGAGATGCTGGGCTGGTGGTTGCAGCCGGAAAACCATCGGGCCGACGTCAAGCTGTATGTCCATGACATGGGCCGCAGCCATTGGGATGCGCCGGATGATGCCCATCTGATCGACGCCCGTACTGCGTACTTCGTCATTGGCAGCGGGCTCAAAGGCGCCATGGGCGTTGTCCTGGCCTCGTTCTCCGACTCCCAAGCGGCACAAAAACTCGCCAGCGACACCGGCGGACGAGTGCTGCGCCTGGAAGACATCGACCAGAAACTGCTGGGCCAGGCGAGCGCCATGGCGCCGATGAGTCATTGATATTGCCTGGGCACTGAGCCGCTCTATTGCCAGCACCGAACCGCTTTTTGTGGCGAGGGAGCTTGCTCCCGCTGGGCAGCGCAGCGGCCCCAAGGCCAGGCGCCGCGGTGTGTCAGGCTGGTGTCGTCAGCCTCATGGGGAAGTTTCACTCCACAGCGAGGGCAAGC
>NZ_JAGDEZ010000080.1:0-8815 GCF_017498305.1 Pseudomonas sp. OA65 | reverse complement strand
GGTGGAAAGAGCGCGGCACAAAGGCCGAATGCTGTTCACTTAAGGCAGCCGACAAACCCGTGGCGAGGGAGCTTGCTCCCGCTGGGTCGCGAAGCGGCCCTGTTTTTGGGCTGCTGCGCAGCCCAGCGGGAGCAAGCTCCCTCGCCACAGGATAATTGCCTGGCTTGATTTCGCTTAGCTCAACTGACTGGTATTTGCCTCGTTAGAGGTTGGTTTCGCATCAGGTTTCAAGTTGCCGCAGACGTTTGTACAAGGTATTGCGGCTGACCCCCAGTCGTCGCGCCAGGTGTGAAATATTCCCGCCCACGGCCTGAAGCTGGCGGTTCAGATCCTCGGCATCGTTCAAGTCCACCGTCAGCGGCTCAGGCGTTTCCACCGGTTCCATTTCCAGGTCGACAAAAAAGTCGTCGGGCAGGTGTTCCGGACGGATCGGCTGTTCCTCGGCCATCGCCAGGGCCACTTGCAGCACGCTGCTGACCTGTCGCAGGTTGCCCGGCCAGGGGTGGCGTTCAAACAGATCCAATACCTCACGGCTCAGGCCGGCCCATTGGGTCGGTTCGCGGTGGTGTTCCCACAGGCGCTTGAACAGGGCCTGCTTGTCGCTGCGTTCGCGCAAGGGCGGCAGTTCCAGGGTCAGGCCGCCGATGCGGTAGTACAAGTCTTCGCGAAACCGCCCCAGTTGCACCTGTTCGCGCAGCGAGCGGTTGGTGGCGGAGATGATGCGGATGTCCACCGGGAACAGCTCGGCGCTGCCCACCGGTTGTACGCAGCGTTCCTGCAAGACCCGCAGCAGCCGGGCCTGGGTCGGCAGGGGCATGTCGCCGATCTCGTCGAGGAACAGCGTGCCGCGGTCGGCCTTGCGGATCAGGCCGATGCTGCCTTTCTGGTTGGCGCCGGTGAACGCGCCTTTTTCATAACCGAACAATTCCGACTCCACCAACTCGGCGGGAATCGCCGCGCAGTTGACCGCAATGAACGGCTGCTTGCAGCGCGAACTGGCCTGGTGCAGGGCTTTGACGAACACTTCCTTGCCCACTCCGGTCTCGCCGTGGATCAGCAGCGGAATATCCTTCTCCAGCAAACGCTCGGCCTGGCGCACGGCTTTCTCCACGCGGCTGTCACCGAAGTGCAGGGTATTGAGGCTGATGGCGTTGCTGGCGGGCGCCGGCGCAGGCGTTGCCTCGGTGAAGACGCGCGCCCTGATCGACACTTGGCTCGGGCGCCTGAGCAAACACTGGAATCGATTGCTGCCAGACGCTTGCAGGGCGAACGGCAGGCCGTCGGGTTGGTTGAGCAGTTCCAGCAATGAGACCTTGAACAGGCTTTCGATGCTGACCCGCGACAGACTCAAGCCCAGCAGGTTATCCGCGCGGCGATTGGCCGAGAGGACCTGGCCGCTTTCATCGAAAATCAACAGCCCGGCCCACTGGCTGTCGAGGTTGTTCAAGCCGGTGTTGAAGGTCAGTTGGAAGTGTTCACCGCGAAACAGGTTGAGGATCAACCGGTTCTCCACGGTCTGGCTCATCATCTTGACCATGCCCAGGGTGTGGGACGGCGGCAGGTAGCTGTCGCTGGAGACGTCCAGCACGGCGATGACCTTGCGCTCGGCATCGAAGATCGGCGCGGCGGAGCCGGTCATGAAGCGATTGGCCTTGAGGAAGTGTTCATCGTGCTCGATGTGCACCGCCTGTTCGCAGGCCAGCGCGGTGCCGATGGCGTTGGTGCCGGTGCAGCGCTCCATCCAGCTCGCCCCGGCGCTGAAGCCATGGGCCAGTTTCGGCTCGATGAAGCGCTGGGTGCCCCAGGACGTCAGCACTTGGCCCTGGTTGTCGGCCAGCATGATCAAGCAATTGGAGTTGCTGAGGATGTTCTCGTAATACGGCAAGACCTCCTGATGGGTGGTCTGCACCAGCGAATGCTGGCTTTCCAGCAAGTGGGCGATGCCTTGGGCGGGCAACTGATCGAAGGCCGGCACGCTCTGGTGATTCAGGCCGAAGGCGCGGCAACGGGACCAGGAAGCCTGGATGATGGCCTCGTGGGACAAGGCAGGAGCAGGTGCGGCCATGGGGCACTCTCGCAGGAGCTGTTTTTATTGTTGTGGCAAGTCTCGCACAGACTCCTTGTGCTGGGGCAGATCCAGGCACGACTTAATATGCACAGATTCTGTGGGAGCGAGCCTGCTCGCGATAGCGGTGGTTCAGTTAAATCGATGTGACTGATCCACCGCTATCGCGAGCAGGCTCGCTCCCACAGGTCCTATTCAGTGTTGTTCAAAATTGTTCATTGTCAACTCGATCGTTGTTCAGTTGTTCATTCCTGATTGTTCACTTCTGTTCATCAACGAACGCCTTTTGCCTGCCAATCCAGGAAAAAATCAACCTGATCAAGGGCTTGTGATTTCTGGCACGGCTTTCGCTTTTAAGCTCGGGTCGCTTGACTCCAAATAATAAAAAGGCCGAGCCATGTCATTAAAGCTTGAGCACATCTGTCGCACCGTCGAAGGCCAGACCTGGATCGACGATGCCAATCTGAGTTTCGAACCCGGATCCTTCAACGTCCTGTTGGGCCGCACGCTGTCCGGCAAGACCAGCCTCATGCGCCTGATGGCCGGTCTGGACAAGCCCGACAGCGGCCGCATCCTGATGAACGGCGTCGACGTCACCCACCGTCCGGTGCGGTTGCGCAACGTGTCGATGGTCTATCAGCAGTTCATCAACTACCCGACCATGACCGTTTTCGAAAACATCGCCTCGCCGTTGCGCCAGGCCGGTGTGTCCGAAGAAATCATCCAAAGCAAGGTCCTGGAAACCGCAAAAATGTTGCGGATCGAAAAATTCCTCAAGCGCCATCCACTGGAATTGTCCGGCGGCCAGCAGCAGCGCACGGCCATGGCCCGGGCGCTGGTCAAGGACGCCGAGCTGATCCTGTTCGACGAGCCTTTGGTGAACCTCGACTACAAGCTGCGCGAAGAGCTGCGCCAGGAGATGCGCGAGCTGTTCCAGGCCCGCCACACCATCGCCGTCTACGCCACCACCGAGCCTAACGAGGCGCTGGCCTTGGGCGGCACCACCACGATCCTGCACGAGGGCCGGGTGATTCAGAGCGGCAAGTCGTCTTCCGTCTACCACCAGCCGCAAACCGTGCTGGCCGCCGAGCTGTTTTCCGAACCGCCGATCAACCTCATGCCGGGTCGTATTGCCGGTAATGAAGTCAGCTTCGCCAATTTCGTGCACTTCCCGCTGAACGTCGATCTGCGCCCGGTGGGCGAGGGTGAGTTCCGTTTCGGCGTGCGCCCCAGCCATATTTCCCTGGTGCCGAGCAACGACGACGACCTCGAACTGGCGGTGACCGTCGAGGTGGCCGAGATTAGCGGTTCGGAGACGTTCCTGCATGTGCGCAACGAACATTTCCTGCTGGTGCTGCATTTGCCTGGGGTGCATGAGTACGACGTGGACGCGCCGATCCGCATCTACATTCCGACCCATAAACTGTTTGTCTTCGATGCCCAAGGCAAGCTGGTCCAGGCCCCGGGCCTGCGTATTGCGAGGGTTGCCTGATGGCTGAAATTCGTTTGCAGAACCTTGCCCACAGCTACACCAGCACCCCGGCGGGCCCCGAGGACTACGCGATCCGCGAGATGAATCACATCTGGGAGCAAGGCGGCGCCTATGCGCTGCTCGGCCCTTCGGGCTGCGGCAAGTCCACCTTGCTCAACATCATTTCCGGCTTGCTCAGCCCCTCCGAAGGGCAGGTGATGTTCGACAGCAAAGTCGTCAACGACCTGACCCCGGAGCACCGCAACATTGCCCAGGTGTTCCAGTTCCCGGTGGTGTACGACACCATGACGGTGTTCGACAACCTGGCGTTCCCGCTGCGCAACCAGGGCATGGCCGAAGCGCGGATCCACACCAAGGTGCAGGAGATCGCCGAGGTCCTGGACCTGCAGAACCTGCTGGACAAAAAGGCCCGCAACCTCACCGCCGATGAGAAACAGAAAGTCTCCATGGGCCGCGGGTTGGTACGCGACGATGTCTCGGCGATCCTGTTCGACGAACCGCTGACGGTGATCGACCCGCACCTGAAATGGAAACTGCGGCGCAAGCTCAAGCAGATCCACGAGCAGTTCAACATCACCATGGTCTACGTCACCCACGACCAGTTGGAAGCCTCGACGTTCGCCGACAAGATCGCGGTGATGTACGGCGGCCAGATCGTGCAGTTCGGCACGCCTCGGGATTTGTTCGAGCGCCCCAGCCACACCTTTGTCGGCTACTTCATCGGCAGCCCGGGGATGAACCTGATCGAGGTCACGGCCCAGCCCGGTGGCGTCGGCTTCGGGTCGACCCACTTGCCCTTGTCCGAAACCCTGCAACGGCGTATCGCCGAAGCCGAGGGCAAAAGCCTGAAGGTCGGCATTCGCCCTGAGTTCGTGCATGTCTGGGATGGCCCTTACGACGACGCGATGCGGGCCGACGTGGTCCACGTCGAAGACCTGGGCACCTACAAGATCCTGACCCTCAACCTCGATGGCGCACCGCTGAAGGTCCGCCTGGCCGAAGACAAGCCCGTACCGGAAGGCACGGCGTACATCAGTTTTCCGGCCCAATGGCTGATGGTCTATGCCGATGAATATCTGCTCGAATCCACTGGCGAGGTGCAGCCATGAACAAGGTGCAGAACAACAAGGCCTGGTGGCTGGTATTGCCAGTGTTCCTGCTGGTGGCCTTCAGCGCCGTGATCCCGATGATGACGGTGGTCAACTATTCGGTGCAGGACATCTTCGATCAGTCCAGCCGCTACTTCGTCGGTGCCGATTGGTACAAGCAGGTGCTGCTCGATCCACGGCTGCACGATTCGCTGCTGCGCCAGTTCATCTACTCGGCGTGCGTGCTGCTGATTGAAATCCCCCTGGGCATCGCTATCGCCCTGACCATGCCGACCAAGGGCAAATGGTCGTCCCTGGTACTGATCATCCTGGCGATTCCGCTGCTGATCCCGTGGAACGTGGTGGGCACCATCTGGCAGATTTTCGGCCGCGCCGACATCGGCTTGCTGGGCTCCACGCTTAACGGCTTGGGTATCAACTACAACTATGCGGCCAATACCATGGACGCCTGGGTCACCGTGCTGGTGATGGATGTCTGGCACTGGACTTCATTGGTGGCGCTGCTGTGTTATTCGGGGCTGCGGGCGATTCCGGACGTCTACTATCAAGCGGCACGGATCGACCGGGCGTCGAACTGGGCGGTGTTCCGGCACATCCAGTTGCCGAAAATGAAGAGCGTGCTGCTGATCGCCGTGATGCTGCGTTTCATGGACAGCTTCATGATCTACACCGAGCCGTTCGTACTCACCGGCGGCGGGCCGGGCAACGCCACCACGTTCCTCAGCCAGACCCTGACGCAGATGGCCATCGGTCAATTCGACCTGGGCCCGGCGGCGGCGTTTTCCCTGGTGTACTTCCTGATCATTCTGTTGGTGTCCTGGCTGTTCTACACCGCCATGACGCACTCCGACGCCAACCGTTGAGGCCCGCACAATGAGCAAGAGAAAGCTGATTCCGCTGCTGATCTACATCCTGTTCCTGCTGGTGCCCATCTACTGGCTGCTGAACATGTCGTTCAAGAGCAACACCGAGATCCTTGGCGGCCTGACCTTGTGGCCGCACGATTTCACCTTCGACAACTATAAGGTGATCTTCACCGACCCGAGCTGGTACACCGGTTACATCAACTCGCTGTACTACGTGAGCCTGAATACGGTGATTTCCCTGGGCGTCGCGTTGCCGGCGGCCTATGCGTTTTCCCGCTACCGGTTCTTGGGGGACAAGCATCTGTTTTTCTGGTTGCTGACCAACCGCATGGCGCCACCGGCGGTGTTCCTGTTGCCGTTCTTCCAGCTGTACTCGTCGATTGGGTTGTTTGACACCCATATTGCCGTGGCCCTGGCCCACTGCCTGTTCAACGTGCCGCTGGCGGTGTGGATCCTCGAAGGGTTCATGTCCGGGGTGCCGAAAGAAATTGACGAGACCGCCTACATTGACGGCTACAGTTTCCCCAAGTTCTTCACCAAGATCTTCATTCCGTTGATCGGTTCCGGCATCGGCGTCACGGCGTTTTTCTGCTTCATGTTTTCCTGGGTCGAGCTGTTGCTGGCCCGGACGTTGACCTCGGTGAATGCCAAGCCGATCGCGGCGGTGATGACCCGTACGGTATCGGCGTCCGGTATCGACTGGGGCGTGCTGGCGGCGGCGGGGGTGTTGACCATCCTGCCGGGCATGCTGGTGATCTGGTTCGTTCGCAACCACGTGGCCAAGGGCTTTGCCCTGGGCCGGGTCTGAGGAGTCGATGATGGAATGGATGAACTGGACCGTCCCTACGGCGGCTTTTTTTGGTGTCATCGCCTTGCTGCTGGTGGGCATGACGACCTGGGAATTGCGTTCGCCGAGTATCCCTCGGCGTGGTTTCCTGCCGATTGCCACGACCCGTGGCGATCGGTTGTTTATCGGTCTTCTCGGTAGCGCCTACCTGCATCTGCTGGTGATCGGCGTTACCGACTGGAGCATCTGGATAGCGTTCGCGTTGTCTTTGGTGTGGCTGTTGGCAGTGATGCGGTGGGGCTAATCGCGACAACGCGACGATCAGGCTCTTAAACCCAAACAGGAGAGGTCTCTATGTTCGATAAAAACAATAAGCTGCGACATAGCGTTTCATTGGCAGCCATGCTGGCACTCAGCGGGCTGAGCGCTACGGCCTGGGCCGACGCCTATGAAGACGCCGCTAAAAAATGGATCGGCAGTGAATTCAAGCCGTCGACCCTGACAGCCGAGCAGCAGCTTGAAGAATTGAAGTGGTTCATCAAGGCCGCCGAACCGTTTCGCGGGATGAAAATCAACGTGGTGTCGGAAACCATCGCCACCCACGAGTATGAATCCAAGGTATTGGCCAAGGCCTTTAACGAAATCACCGGGATCCAGCTGACCCACGACCTGCTCCAGGAAGGCGACGTGGTGGAGAAGCTGCAAACCCAGATGCAGTCGGACAAGAATATCTATGATGGCTGGGTCAACGACTCGGACCTGATCGGCACGCATTTCCGCTACGGCAAGACTGAGTCGATCACCGACCTGATGGCCAACGAAGGCAAGAATTTCACCTCGCCGACCCTGGACCTCAAGGACTTCATCGGTATTTCCTTCACCACCGCGCCGGACGGCAAGGTCTATCAACTGCCCGACCAGCAATTCGCCAACCTGTACTGGTTCCGCGCCGACTGGTTCGAGCGTGCGGACCTGAAGGCCAAGTTCAAGGAGAAGTACGGCTACGAGCTGGGTGTGCCGGTGAACTGGTCGGCCTATGAAGACATCGCCAAATTCTTCTCCGAAGACGTCAAGGAGATCGATGGCAAGCGTGTCTATGGGCACATGGACTACGGCAAGAAAGACCCGTCCCTGGGCTGGCGCTTCACCGATGCCTGGTTCTCCATGGCCGGTGGTGGCGACAAGGGCCTGCCCAACGGTTTGCCAGTGGACGAGTGGGGCATTCGCGTCGAGGACTGCCATCCGGTCGGTTCCAGCGTGACCCGCGGCGGCGATACCAACGGTCCTGCGGCCGTGTTCGCCACCACCAAATACGTGGATTGGATGAAGAAGTACGCGCCACCGGAAGCGGCGGGCATGACCTTCTCCGAATCCGGCCCGGTGCCGTCCCAAGGCAACATCGCCCAGCAGATTTTCTGGTACACCGCTTTCACCGCCGACATGACCAAGCCGGGCCTGCCGGTGGTGAATGCCGACGGCACGCCGAAATGGCGCATGGCCCCTTCGCCACGCGGTCCGTATTGGGAAGAGGGCATGAAGCTGGGGTATCAGGACGTGGGTTCGTGGACGTTCATGAAGTCCACGCCTGAGAAGCAGAAACTCGCGGCCTGGCTCTATGCGCAGTTCGTGACGTCCAAGACGGTATCGTTGAAGAAGACCATCGTCGGCCTGACGCCGATTCGTGAGTCGGACATCAACTCCCAGGCCCTGACCGACCTGGCGCCGAAACTCGGTGGCCTGGTGGAGTTCTACCGCAGCCCGGCCCGCGTGCAATGGACCCCGACCGGGACCAACGTGCCGGACTACCCACGCCTGGCGCAACTGTGGTGGAGCCATATCGCCGAAGCCGCCAGCGGCGAGAAAACCCCTCAGCAGGCCCTCGATGGGTTGGCCAAGGACCAGGACGCGATCATGACGCGTCTGGAACGCTCCAAGGCCCAAGCCACCTGCGCACCTAAGATGAACCCTGAGCGCGACGCGCAATACTGGTTCGACCAACCGGGTGCTCCGAAGCCGAAACTGGCGAACGAGAAACCTAAAGGTGAAACGGTGAGCTACACCGAGCTGTTGAAATCGTGGGAAGCGGCCCGCAAGTAAAAACCCCGCTGTGAGCGTGAAAACGGCACCGAAAGGTGCCGTTTTTTTTGCCTGGGCTTATCGCAACAGACAGACCCGCCGCCATCGCGAGCAAGCTCGGCTCCCACAGGGTCGGGGGGTGAATGCAGATATTGCGTACACCCCAGACTCCTTCGGGAGCAGTGCTGCTTACTGAAAAAAGCGAGGAACCTGTGGCGAGGGAGCTTGCTCCCGCCTGAGTGCGAAGCGCTCACAAAAAAGGGGCTGCTACGCAGCCCAGCGGGAGCAAGCCCCCTCGCCACAATGATTCAAGCTGGCCTTGGATTCAGGCAAGCCTTAAGTGAGCGGCATACCTGTGGGAGCGAGCCTGCTCGCGATGAGGCCGGCAAGCCATTCACATAAACCAGCAGGCAAAAAAAA